>JBHADD010000217.1:0-3936 GCA_041854925.1 Ligilactobacillus sp.
CGAATGTCGACCTTGTCTTGATCTGCCTGCACCTTGGCTTGAGGCGTAGGACGAACGTTGAACCCGATGATGATCGCATTGGAAGCTTCGGCCAGGGTCACGTCTGATTCGTTGATGGCGCCAACGGCCTGGTGGATGATATTGACGCGAACGCCTTCCACGTCAATCTTCTTGAAGCTTTGTGCAATTGCTTCAACGGAACCTTGAACGTCAGCTTTGATAATCACGTCAACTTCCTTCATATCGCCTTCCTTAAGCGTATCAAACAAGTTGTCGAGCGTAACGTGCGTCGTTTGGCTGCGTTCCTTCATCAGAGCGCGCTTGGCACGTTCTTCACCTGCTGCACGCGCCGTCTTTTCGTCATCAAACGTCACGAAACGATCACCTGACTGCGGCACTTCGTTCAAACCGGTAATTTCAACTGGCGTTGCCGGAGTAGCCTTCTTGATGGCACGACCTCTGGCATCAGTCATCGTCCGAACGCGACCAAAAGTATTTCCGACAACGATCGGATCACCGACATGAAGAGTTCCTTGCTGAACCAAAAGCGTTGCAACGGATCCCTTGCCCTTGTCAAGGCGAGCTTCGATAACGGACCCTGCACCATGCTGCTTAGGATTTGCCTTAAGTTCAAGCATTTCTGCCTCAAGTAAAATCATGTCGAGCAATTCGTCAAGATTCTTTCCGAATTTAGCAGAAATATCGACAAAGATCGTATCGCCGCCCCAATCTTCAGGAATCAATCCGTATTCGGTCAATTGCTCCATCACGTGGTTAGGATTTGCACCAGGCTTGTCGATCTTGTTTACGGCCACGATAATCGGAACCCCGGCAGCCTTCGAGTGGTTGATGGCTTCAATCGTTTGCGGCATGACGCCATCGTCTGCGGCAACGACCAAGACAGTGATGTCGGTGATGTCGGCACCACGAGCACGCATGCTCGTGAAGGCGGCATGTCCCGGCGTATCAAGGAACGTAATGATCTTGTCATTGTGTCTTACCTGATAAGCACCGATATGCTGCGTAATTCCGCCTGCTTCACCGGCAGTGACGTTCGTATGACGCAATTTGTCAAGAAGCGTCGTTTTGCCGTGATCAACGTGTCCCATAATCGTTACGACCGGTGGACGCGGTGCGGAGTGTTTCTTATTGTTTGCTTCTTCTTCAAAGAACTTGTCGATGTCGGCTACGTCAACTTCAACTTTTTCTTCAGCCTTGATGCCATAATCGGCTGCAAGAATTTCAATCGTATCTTTGTCAAGCGATTGGTTTTGGTTGACCATCACGCCCATCATAAAGAGCTTCTTGATGATTTCTGCCGGTTCGCGGTGAATCTTCTTTGCGATATCGGCAACGTTCATGCCGACCGTATAAACCAAAGTTTCCGGCAACGGCTTGTTCTTGCGTTGCGGAACGGCGTTCTTCTTATTATTGTCGCGTTGATTGCGATTATTGCGCTTGTTGTTTTTGCGATTTTTGTTCTTCTTGTTGAACTTGCCCTTTTTGTTGTCGTTTCCACCGAAACGATCGTTGCTTTGTCCTTCTCTTTGGTTGCTCCTGCGATTGTTGTTGTTTTTATTTTTATCCATGTGGTTACCAGAATGCCTTTCGTTGATTCTATTCACTGACTTTTGATCACGGTTGGTCTTTCCTTGATCAGGGCGAACATCCTGCTTTTTTTCGGTTGATCGCTTGTCAGAAGGCTTCTTTCCGACCTTTTCACTTTCCCTTTTATGCTCTTTGACCGGTTTTTCAGCCTTAAAGGCAGCCGCCTTTTTCTCAACAGGGGCTTTCTTTGGAGCAAAAGCAGCCCTTACCTGCCGCTCTTCGTTTTCTCCAATCGTTGACATGTGATTGCCAACTTCAATTCCCTTCTTTTTGGCTGCCGCAATGACTTCCTTGCTGGAAACATTGAGTTCTTTTGCTAATTCATAAATTCTTTTTTTACTCATCGACATCGCTCCATTCTCGTAAAATCAGGCCTGTCAAGACTCTTGATTCGAGAAATACACGAATCAAAGAGACAGCAGTTGCTTGAATTTCTTAGCAAAGCCTGCGTCCGTCACTGCAATTATCGAGCGTTTCGATCCTATTGCCGCACTGAGTTCATCCCTTGTGAATTCAAGCGAGCACGTGACGTTGTAACTATTGCATTTATCAGTAATTTTCTTTTTCGTACTCTGTCCTGCATCATTTGCGCAAAAAACAAGGTACGCCTTTCCAAGTCGAACTTGGTCAATAACAAGGTCAATGCCCGTCGTCAGTTTTTTTGCCCGACGAGCAAGGCCCAATGATTGCAAAACTTTTTGTCTATTTTCCATTTCCAAACAATTCCGCGCGGGCTGCTTGGTGATCAACGTAAGCAACCAGCTCATCGTAAAAGGCATCGTCAATTTTGAGCCCGAATGCCTTGTCGAAGGTGCGGTCCTTTTTTGCTTTCTCGGCTGTTTTGACGTCTAAATGAATATATGCCCCGCGTCCGGCCTTCTTTCCGGTCGGATCGATTGAAACTTCATTTTCTTTATTCTTGACAACACGAACGAGTTCTTTTTTTGGCTTCATTTCTCCGGTAACGATGTCTTTTCGCATCGGTATTTTACGCTGTGCCATTTAAAAAACCTCCTTTATTCGTTATCTGCCTCAATGTCTTCAATGCTGATGACATCTTCTGTTTCAACATCTTCTGTTTCAGGCAATTCAAAATTTTCCTCAGGTTCTTCTTCAGCCTGACGATCAAGCTCTTCCATGTTTGATTCGGACTTGATGTCAATCTTGTAGCCAGTCAAATGAGCCGCAAGGCGGGCATTTTGGCCACGCTTGCCGATTGCAAGCGACAATTGCGTGTCAGGGACGACGACCGTGCATGCATGATCGTCGTCTCTGTCGAAGCGAACTTCAAGAATTTCGGCCGGTTTCAAGGCAGCCTTGATATATTCGGACGGATCTTCGCTCCATTCGACGATGTCCATCTTTTCTCCGTTTAATTCTTCAACGATTGCCTTGACGCGTTCTCCGCGAGGCCCAACGCAGGTTCCGATCGGATCGATTCCTTCTTGATCGGAGCAAACGGCAATTTTGGCACGATCGCCTGCTTCACGCGCAATCGACTTGATTTCAACGGTTCCGTCAAAAATTTCCGGAACTTCATTTTCAAACATGCGCTTCAACAAATCAGGATGAGAACGACTTACGTAAACTTGAGGTCCTCGGTTGCGACGCTTCTTTTTGCCTTCTTCTTCATTTTGTTCGGCATTTTGATTTTCGTTTGGATCAACAACCTTGTACACGTAAACTTTGATGCGATCGTGTGAATTGTAAACTTCACCAGGCACCTGATCGCGCTTCGAAAGAACGGCTTCAACGTTGCCGAGGTTGACATAAACGTAACGGCTGTCGCGACGTTCAACTTCACCGGTCATGATTTCATTTTCATAACGGCTGTATTGATTATAAATCATTTGACGCTCTTCTTCACGCACGCGCTGCATGATGACCTGCTTGGCAGTTTGAGCCGCAATTCGGCCAAAATCACGCGGAGTAACTTCAAAATCAATCGTGTCGCCGATTTCATAGGCTCTGTTGATTTCAAGAGCATCAGCCAGGCTGACTTCGAGGCATGAATCCAAAACTTCGTTGACGACTTCCTTCACGGCAAAAACCTTGATGTCGCCGCGCCTTGCATCAAACGTCACTTTGACGTTTTGTGCCTGACCGTAGTTTTTCTTGTAGGCGGAAACAAGTGCCTGTTCCAAAGCATCGATGATGACTTCTTTTTTGATGCCCTTTTCAGTTTCAAGTGCATCCAATGCATTAAGCAATTCCTTACTCATTTTTTCTGTGCTCCTTATTATTAAAATTTGATTGCCAAACGCGCCTGTGCAATCTGCTTGCGCGGAATCACAATCGTCTTTTGACGAGTCTTGTCCATGTATTCCA
>JBHADD010000218.1:0-5675 GCA_041854925.1 Ligilactobacillus sp.
CCGTCCGGCTGCGGCAAGTCGACGGTTTTCAAGCTGATGTCCGGACTTTTGCCGCAGTACGGCGGCAAGATCTTATCCGGCAAGGTTCTTTTGGAAAATGCAGAGATCGAATCCGTCGTGCCGTTTGAGCGCGCCAAACGAGTCGCAATGCTGTTTCAAAATCCGAATCGTCAATTTGCGATGAAAACCGTCTTTTCACAATTCGTCTTTGCGCTGGAAAATCTGCAGCTTGATCATCAGGAAATCGAAGAACGAATCAACGATGCTTTGAAGCGTTTTGAGCTTGAAGATTTCAAAGACCGAAATCTGCAGGAATTATCCGGCGGAGAACAGCAGAGAATTGCTTTGGCATTGGTCTATTCGCTTAAAAGCTCAGTCATTTTGCTTGACGAGCCGTTTGCAAACGTTGATCCCGAAAACAGGAGCAAACTTCTTGAAGATTTGAAAAGACTGCAAAAAGAACAACGAAAAACGATCATGATTTCCGATCATGATTCGAGCGGATATTTTGGAATAGTCGATCATTGGTATCGTTTCAGTTCACAAGGCTTTGTTGAAAAAGACGTCAACGAGCTGAAGACAAGAGAACAACAGCCAAAAGTAATCGGAGTGCCGAAGAATGACGCAAGACTTTTCTGGGATGACCTTGGCTTTGAAGTTTCCCAAAGAAAATTGCTCAGCAATTCTTCTTTTTGCCTGCCGACTGGTCAGATCGGACTTCTCTCCGGGAAAAACGGCTGCGGCAAATCAACGCTTTTTGCCTGTCTGTGTAAGCTGCATGAAAAAACTGGCAAAATAACGTTTGATCAAAAAGATTCAGATAAAATCAAGCTCTCAAAATGGGCGAAAAACGTCGGCTGCGCATTTCAAAACAGTCTTGATCAGTTCATCAAACTGACCGTTGAAGAAGAAATTTTGGCTTCAAGGAAAAATACGCGGCATAAGGATTATTGGAGCGAGAAAAGAATTCAAAAGGCAATCAAAGCTCTGAATTTGACAGGCGTCATGAAGCATTCGGTCTACCGGATTTCCGGCGGACAGCAAAAGAAACTGCAGCTGTTGGTCATGCTGATCATGGCTCAGCCGATTCTGTTGATCGATGAGCCTTTTGCGGGACTCGATCAAGAGTCGCTTGAAGTTTCGTGCTCATTGCTGAAGGAAACGGTCGAAAATCTGCAGCTGAGCGTGCTGTTGATTTCGCACCAGCGCGTAAGAGTCGTTTCATTCATGGATTATGAAATTTCTTTGGAAGACGGAAATTTGAAAGAGGTGAGCGCATGAATCCGGCAGCAGTTTTTGTCTTGATGCTTGGCATCGGCATTCCGTTGACGTTCATCAAAAGCGTGATCTTGAACGTTGTCGTCAGCAGCGTTTGTCTGGCTTATCTTTTATTTTGCAAGGTCAAGCCCAGAACTTTGCTGACCATGCTGTTGGTGGCCTTGCCGCTTGCTTTTGGCAGCTACGTTTCACAACGCTTTTACGCATCGCACGATCAGGTTCACATGGCCTGGATCTATGCTACGAGAATCATTGCTTATCTGACCCTTGGAGCAACGCTGACTTTGCCGAATTCGGTCGAAAGGATTTTGTTTAATTTGGCGGATCACCTGCATTTTTCAGAAACGTTCGTTTATGGGATGCTGTCATCGTTCAATATGATTCATACCATCAAAGTTCAATGGCAAAGAATCAAGTATTCTGCTTTGGTCAGAGGAGAGCGGTACCGGCTTTTTCAGCCGGCGCTTTATTTGCGAATCATCGTCGTTTCGCTGAATCTTTCCGGTGATCTGGCACAAGCGATGACGTCGCAAGGATTTTCGGAAGGTTTTTCCAGAACGCGCTATGAAAAAGATGAACTTCCTGTTTGGCAGTGGCTTTTGGTTGCAATATTGATTGTCTCATACGTGGCATGCGCAATTATTTTCAAACCCTGGTAATTTGTTATTGACAAATGCAAATCATGAGCATAAAATGAGGACAATTAATAAATGATGATAACGTTGAAGAGAAGAGTAGGCGAAACGCGACACGAAGAGAGTCCCGCATGGTGAGAAGGGATTGTCGGCGTCAGCTGAAGATGAGCTCTGAGTCAGACTGGCGGTGCAAGCCAACAGTCCGTTTGGATACGATATAATCCTAGGCATGTCAGTGCTGAATTGAGGCCTTTTTGGCAAAAAATGGGTGGTACCGCGAATGACTTTCGCCCCTGAACGAAGCTAAACTTTGTTCAGGGGCTTTTTTTGACGCTATCGAAACATCAGGAGGAAAATTATTATGACAGAATTAAAATCACCGTTTCGTTATGACTATGTGGGAAGTTTTTTACGTCCGGTCGCTGTTAAAGAAGCTCGTGCCAAATTCGCAAAGAACGAAATCACGAAAGAACAGCTGACTGAAGTTGAAAATGAAGAAATCAAAAAATTGGTTGAAAAACAAAAAGCTGCAGGTTTTCATGGCTTGACCGACGGCGAATTCCGTCGCAGCTACTGGCATCTTGATTTTATGTGGGGCTTTGGCGGCATTGAGCATATCGAACTTGATCACGGCTACTTCTTCCATGGTGAAGAAACGACTCATGGTTCAATCAAGGTAACGGGCAAAATTACGGGCGAAAATCATCCGTTCGTTGAACACTACAAGTTCGTAAAACAGTTTGAAGATGAAAAAACGGTTGCGCGCCAGACTTTCCCGGCACCTGCGCAATTGTTGGCAGAACTTTTCCGCGAAGACAACGGCAAAGACACCGTTGCGGTCTACCCTGATGAAGACAAGCTGATTGAAGACATTGCTGCCGCATATCGTCAGGTCATCAAAGATCTTTATGATGCCGGCTGTCGCAACATCCAATTTGACGACTGTACATGGGGAATGTTTTGTGACAAAAAGTACTGGGAAGCTCGTCAAAAAGACGCAAGCGTCACGTTTGAGTCAGAAGCTGAAAAGTATCTGCGCGTAAACAATCTTGCGCTTCAGGATCGTCCGGAAGGGCTGACGATTACGACACACGTTTGTCGCGGCAATTATCATTCCACATGGGCCAGTCGTGGCGGCTATGCGCCTGTTGCACCGTATCTTTTTGCCAAGGAAAACGTTGATGCATTTTATTTGGAATTTGATGATGAACGTTCCGGTAATTTCGAACCGCTCAAGTACGTTCCGGAAGACAAGAAAGTCGTTTTGGGTCTGATTACGACCAAGTCTCCTGAACTTGAAGATGAAGAAGAAGTCAAGGCTAGAATCAAGGAAGCTGCGCAATACCATCCATTGGACAAGCTGTGCTTGAGTCCTCAATGCGGTTTTGCTTCATGCGAAATCGGCAATAAGCTCACTGAAGAAGAACAATGGGCAAAACTTGCTTTGGTCAAGAAAATCGCAGAAGAAGTCTGGGGCTGATTTTCAGTCACTGGAAAAACTGAAGGTCATTGAAGTCAAGGATCCGGGGTATGGTGAATTCTCCGGATCTTTTTCTTTGACTGAGCAGATTAATGGCAGAAGCCAGTGGGAAATGATATTCTGTCAGAAGAAGTAAAAATCAGAGAAGGGGAATTTTGAAATGGATAAAGAGGTCAGAGAATATTGGGAAGATTTTTGTGCAGAACACGGAATTGAAAAGGATGTCCCGGTTGAGGCATGGGCTTTTGGCATCGGCGGAAAACAGGCGGATTACCTGGCTGAGCTGGTCAATCGGGGAAAAAAGACGGCCACGACTTCTGCATATGAGCCTTACGGTCTTGACGGAGAAGAGATTCCCAGGCCGGGTGAGTACAATATTATTCTGGACGGACGGGGCAATCCGGTTTGCGTCACGCAGACCAAGGTCGTCGAAGTCATTCCGTTTGCGCAGATTTCTGCCGAACATGCATGGCATGAAGGCGAAGATGACCGTTCGTATGAAAGCTGGCGCAAGGTGCATGTTGAATTCCTGAGTGAGCAGCTTAAACAATATCGGCTCGAATTAACCGATGATACGCCATGCGTCTGTGAGGTGTTTGAAAAAATCGGGTGACGATGAAAGGAAAAAATCTGCCGAAGCCAGGCGAGAACGGAAAAAGTACTTTTCCCGCTTGAATTAATGTGACTGGGAAGAAACTATGGCTCTAACAAAAGTCACGGATGAAATTTGCAGTTAACTGCAAATCATCTGGGACTTTGTTTGTGTATGCGGCGCTAAATGTGTGCTTTGACCGCAACCGAGGGCTGCCATTTACGGGCAAATCCCAAAAATCGTCGTTTTGCCCGTAAATTCCAGTCTTCGTTAAAAATCATCTGGGGCTTTTGTTCGAGACATATTTTTTGCACAAAAAACCAGCATCCGCACGTTGCAGATACTGGACAAAAGTTAATTCGATTCAGGTTTCCTGCGTCCGATCAAGAAGACCAGGCAAAGCGCAACGGCAGATTCGATGATGATCATGAGTCCGCGCCATGCAATCTTTGTTCCTCCGAGCCAGACGTTTAAAATGATTGAGCCGATGATGAGAGCTAAAATTGCGGTCCATTGCTTTTTATCAAAGGCAATGCCGTATTTTTCTTCACGCCGCCTGATCGACGGCAAAATTGCGCCAAGTCCGATTAAGACAACAATGGCGACGATGTTGATGATCAATTCGTACCACCACGTGTGGCTGAACTTTTTGACGTCTTGCGGAGCAATTCCGAGCACGGTTGCAAGAGCCGTGACGAGCAAAAGCAAAAGCCCGGCAAGGTAAGCAAGCTTGTCGTTTTTGATGAAGACGTACTCTGACGGATACTTCTTTGAATTTTTACGAATCTGCATGAAGGCAAAGAAGATCCAGCAGGTAACGCCCGGAGAGATGATGCCGTTCAGGTTGAGCAGCCAGTTGAAGATGTCATTCATCTCAGGCAAGAAGACGCCAAGCAGCATGATGAATGCCGAAAGTCCGCAAGTCAGCAGGTAGCCGTTGATCGGAAGCCCGTCTTTGTTCGTTTTGCGCAAAAACTTCGGCATGTATTTTTCACCGGTATCAGAAATCAGCATGCGCGTCATCGCATCCAGCAAAACTGCCAGCAAAGCACACATGTAAAGGACGGACGTCCAAGCGTAAATGTACATGAACAGGTTGCCGACGCCGAATTGCTTTCCAAGCGCGCTGAAGGCATAATAAGAACCGTTCATCTTCAAGTCGTTCGGCAAGTGGTAAGCATTGAAATAGATTCCGAGCGCAAAAGATCCAAAAATCGTCAAGAAAGCAGTCATGACGGACAAAGCAATCATTGCTTTAGGAAATTCACGGCGCGGATTCTTCATTTGAGTAACGTACGGTGCGATCAGCTCGCAGCCGTTGACGGCATAAATCAGCATTCCGACCGTTGACCAATACTTAAGGTCAAATTTAGGTATGATCGTGTGCCACGTCATTGGCTGCGTTGCCATGTGACCGCCCGATTTGGCCAGACCGAAGAAAGCCAGAATAACGAAAAGGATGGTCATGATGAACATCATGCCGCCGCCGATCGTGCTTAAGATTTCCATTGAATTCTTTAAATGATGCTGAATGAAAATGAAGATGACGAAAGTAACGAATGTCCAGAAAGTGAAACTGGCATTTGACATCGTGTCTTGGAATTTATTTGAACCGGTAAAGGCCCAACCGAAACCAACGACAACGGAGTTAGCGGAATCGACAACATAGGGAACTGAAGCGGCCCAGTAG
>JBHADD010000219.1:0-4853 GCA_041854925.1 Ligilactobacillus sp.
AGTATGAGCCACCGATGCCGATAACGATCAAAATCTCGGAATCTGATTGAATCTTCTTGGCAGCTTTCTTGATGCGATCGAATTCTTCCTTGTCATAATCAACGGGAAGATCGAGCCAACCACGAAAATCTGCGCCAGCACCCGTGCCTTTGCGTAATTCTTCGTCACAAGCCGTGACCATTGCCTGCATTTCGCCCAATTCATTATCTTGAACGAACTTCTTCAAATTTGAACTATCAAATGAAATATGTGCCATTATCCAGTCTCTCCTTTTAAATTTTATCTACGCTTACAATTATACTATATTATTCGATTTTTGAAAGTAAAAATCAATGATATCTTAAGATTTTCACTTAAAAATCCTTATAATTTTTTGTAAATTTTATGTCAAATATAGTGTTCACATATCCAACAGAAATATCGTGCTTTTAGTGGGGGATGAATCGCAAATTATGGATAAAATTAAAATGACATTATTTAAGCATCCCTAAAATGATGCTGCCGATGATTACCAAAATCGAACCAATCGTGACATAAACCATTTCTTTTTTGGTCTTCTTTTCGCCAAGCAGGAAAATCGAACCGAACGTCGAAATTACGATTCCAGATTGGGAAAGCGAAAAACTGATTGCAAGTCCAACCAATGCCGTTGCCTGGAACATGCAAAAGTTGCCGGCACCCCAGAAAAGTCCCGTCAGCATGTTTTTGTACATTGGTTTTTCAAACGAGTTCTTGCGATATGAAAAGATGAAGCCGCCAAGAACCATTCCGACCGCTTGCGGCAAAATCATTGCCTTGGTATTGACGCTAAAAAGCGTTACCACAACGGTATAAAGCAAAAAACCGATCGTCGAAATGATCAAAGTCTTTGTCCCTTCCGTTCTGTCTTCTTTAATTTCTCCGTCAACTTTGCTCTTATCGCGCAAGGACGTAAATACGACGCCCAAAACCAGGAATAAAAGCGCTAAAAAGCCGAAACCGAGCTGTCTTGTCGTCGTCCATTCATGGAAGAAGATGGCCCCTGCAATTGTCGTCGTCACAAGTTGCGCACCGGTCGAAATCGGAACTGCTTTCGAAACTCCGATAGCCTTCATCGCCTTAAATTGGTTGTTTTGTCCCAAACACCAGCAAAGTCCGGAAACAACCCCGACTGCCCAAAGTTTAAGCGAATTGTATTGCAAAAAATGCTGAAATGAAAAAATCGTCGTGACGATTGCAAAAATCAATGAGCCAAACGTCATTCCAAGGGTCTGCTGATGAGCGTCGCCGCCCATCTTTCCGCTGACAAGACCTATGCTTCCCCATGCAAGCATGGGAACAAGTGCAATCCACATTATTCTCTTTACCTCTCTTATATAAAAATTCTCTTTCTATAACATTCTACCAATAACATCTATTGGTTTTCAAGATTGTGCACCTAAAAGTCTATTTTCTTTTGATGAGCATTTCTAATATTGATCTTTCTTAGTCATTTCTAAAGTTAACTATTTTCTAAGATATTGGCGTTTGATTGACTATCCCGAAACATTAGGAGTAAAATTGTATTTTAGGTTTAGACTCAAAGAAAGGACGGTTTGCGTTTGTGAGCTGGACAAAATTTAGAAATTTCATGAATACGCGTTGGGGCTTTTTTGTGCTTTGTGCGTTCCTGTTCTGGGCCAAGACAATCTTTGTTTACCTGGTCGACTTCCACTTGGGGGTCAGCGGAATTTACCAATATTTCGTTTTATTGATAAACCCGATTGCGACGACTCTGCTGATTTTTTCGATTGCCCTTTACATTAAACGAACATTGCCGGCATATCTGTGTTTGTTTTTGCTTTATACGGCAAATTCAGTGCTGCTTTTGATTTCCGTTATTTATTACCGTGAATTCACCGATTTCATGACCATCAACGTCATCTTCGGCTACTCGTCCGTTTCTCAAGGCTTGAGCACGAGTTCGTTTTCAATGCTCAAGCCACAGGATATTGCCATTATCGGAGATCTGATCGTTGTTTTGATTTTGCTTTTGCTTAAAAAAATCAAACTTGACGAGCGCCCGATTGTCCGCAAACAGGCTGTTGCCATGACGTCGTTTTCGCTGTTCTTCTTAATGCTGAACATTACGCTTGGAGAAATCGATCGTCCGCAGCTTTTGACGAGAACGTTCGATCGCAACTATCTTGTAAAATATCTGGGAATTGATACGTTTACCGTCTATGACGGCCTTAAGACCGCCAAAAACAACCAGGCCAGATCAAACGCGGACAGTTCAGATTTGAACAAGGTCATTTCCTATACGCAAAAGAATTATGCGCAGCCGAACTCAAGCATGTTCGGAATTGCCAAAAACAAAAACATTATCGTGATCCACCTTGAAAGCTTTCAACAGTTTTTGATCAACTACAAGCTGAACGGTAAGGCCGTGACGCCGTTTTTGAACAGTTTGTATAACGGAAAGGAAACATACAGTTTTTCTAATTTCTTCAATCAGGTCGGTCAAGGAAAGACTTCAGATGCGGAAACGATGCTTGAGACAGGCGCATTTGGTTTGCCGCAAGGCTCGCTGTTCTCTGCTTTGGGAACGGACAACACCTTTGAAGCGGCACCTGCCATCTTGAACCAACAAAGCGGCTATTCCTCCGCTGTATTTCATGGAAATTCAGGATCGTTTTGGAATCGCGACAACGTCTATAAGAATTTTGGCTACCAAAACTTCTTTGATGCGAGCTATTACAATACTGATTCGGAGAATTTGACCGAGTACGGCGTCAAAGACAAACTGCTTTTCCGAGATTCCGTTAAATATCTTGAACATCTGCAGCAGCCATTTTATGCTAAGTTCATTACCGTTTCCAACCACTTTCCGTTCGTGATTGATTCGCAAAACAAAACGTTCAAAGCAGCCGATACCGGTGACAGTTCGGTCGACAATTACTTCGTAACCGCACATTATCTTGACCAGGCCGTTAAAGAATTCTTCGATTATCTGAAGAAATCAGGCCTGTATGAAAATTCCATCATCGTCATTTACGGCGACCATTACGGAATCTCCAATTCGCGCAACTTGAAACTTGCTCCTTTGCTTGGAAAATCCAGTTCGACATGGAGCGACTACGATAATGCTCAGCTTCAACGCGTGCCGTTCATGATTCACATTCCCGGCATGACGGACGGCAAGGTTCTTGATACCTACGGTGGCGAAATCGATGTTTTGCCGACGCTGCTTCACCTTGTCGGCATTGACACCAAAAAGTACTTGATGTTTGGTTCCGACATGTTCTCATCCGATCATAGTCAAACGGTGGCATTTCGCAATGAAAACTTCATTACTCCACATTATACCGTCATCGGAAATACCATTTACGAAAACGGGACCGGCAACGTCGTCACCCACCCGAGTGATGAAATCAAGGAAAAAATTAAGCGAGCTCAAAAGAAAGTCAGCGAAAAACTTGCGCTGTCGGACTCGCTCAACAATCAAAATCTTTTGCGTTTTTACGTTCCTGAAGGATTCACTCCGGTCAATCCGGCCGAGTACAATTACAAAAATTGCTACGGCAAGCTTTTAGATTTGGAAAAGACTCTTGGCAGCAATTCCAAGAGCTTGTGGCATCAAAACGGTGACAAATCTACTTTAAACGATTATGAAACCGATGCTCCGGAAGTCGACAACAGCGATTTTGAAAAAGACAACCTTGAAAGTGCAAAGAAAAAAGCTTCATCTGAGGCTTCGACTTCGGCGTCATCATCGGCATCTTCAGACACGAGCGTTGCAACCTCGACCAAATAATTTTCAAACAATGAATAAAGAGACAGGTAAAAACTATGTCTCAAACTAAAAAGCCCGGATGATTCGCAGTTAATTGCAAATCATCCGGGTTTTTTCGCATACAGGAGCCTAATTTCCGTTATGATGGAAATAACCAAAAAGATTCCGTCCAAAAAGAGGACGTTGCCTGTAATCGAGGTCTGTGTTTTACGGGCATATTTCAAAAATCGACGTTTTGCCCGCAAGACCGTCTTGGTGCACTGTTTGAGCAAATGTTGCGTAAGCACTGCATTTGGCAAAAAGAGTCTGTTTCCAGATATCAGAATTGAAAAAACGCCGAACAAAAGCAGTCTTAAAGCGACCGCCTTGTCCAGCATTTTATTTAATTAAGAGGGAACGGGACTTATTTTCCCACCCTCTTCTTATTGTTAAGTCTTACATCAAAACATTGCTTTTGAGCTCAATCGTGCCTGTCAACAACGATGCTGCCGTCATCTTGCGGCTGATCGCTGCCATCGCTTGCAATCGCCTCGCCAGGAAACAGCAAGGTAAACGTTGTTCCCTTGCCCAGTGCACTATCAACGCATACCTTGGCATGGTGAAGCTGCAAAAGCTGGTAAACGATGGCCATGCCGATGCCTGATTCGCCATATTTGGAAACTTTCCGCGACGGATCGGCCTTGTAATATCGCTCCCACATATTGCTGATTTCCTCATCGGTCATCCCGATTCCGGTATCAGCGATGCTGATCATCGTATCGTTGCCATACTTCCCTCCAGAAATCGTAATCGTGCCGTCTCTTGTGAACTGCACGGCGTTCTTTACGATGTTCGTGATAATCTGAATGAAACGATCCTTATCAGCATACACGTTGAGCAGCGGAGGAAGCTTGACGATGAAACTGTCGCCAACGTCTCCGGCCATTTTATGTAACTGACTGACGATGTCATTAATTACTGACGTCGCATCAAAGTTAGTCTTGGCTAAAACAAGCTCTCCCGATCGGCTCTTTTCATAATCAAGATTTTCGTTTACAAGCCTGATCAAACGCGTCGTTTCTTTTCTCATCAAATTAATGCACTGTTCTTGATCTTCTTC
>JBHADD010000220.1:0-6101 GCA_041854925.1 Ligilactobacillus sp.
GGTGCTCAAGTCGGCGTTGCCTTCGACGGTGACGGCGACCGCTGCATCGCGGTTGACGAACTCGGCAATATCGTTGATGGTGACAAGATCATGTTCATCTGCGGCAAGTATATGTGCGAACGCGGACGCTTGAAGAAGGATACGATTGTGACGACCGTTATGAGCAACATCGGTTTATACAAGGCGATGGCCAAAAATGGCCTTAATTCCGTCAAGACTCAAGTCGGCGACCGCTACGTCGTCGAAGAGATGCGCAAATACGGCTACAATGTCGGCGGCGAACAATCCGGTCACGTTGTTTTCCTTGATTTCAACACGACCGGTGACGGGATGTTGACGGCACTTCAGCTTTTGAACGTCATCAAGCAGACCGGCAAGAAATTGTCCGAACTTGCTGCGGAAGTGACGACCTATCCTCAAGAACTCGTCAACGTTCGCGTTACCGACAAGAAGGCTGCGCTGGACAACGAGGTCATCAAAGCCGCAATTGCCAAAGTTGAAGACAAGATGGGCGACGAAGGTCGTGTGCTCGTGCGCCCTAGCGGTACCGAAGATTTGCTGCGCGTCATGGCGGAAGCTCCGACGCAAGAGCTCGTTCATGACTACGTAATGGAAATCGTGGACGTCGTTAAGAAGGAAATGGGCGTTTAATTGAATATGAAATGAGGCCGGGCATTGTGTCCGGTCTTTTTTGTGCGGATTTTTGTGATGGGAGGTGTGAGGGGCACGGGGATGGTGGAGCGTCGGATCTTGGAGTCGCGCGGGGCTGATTTAGACGCAGGAGTAGACAAAGTTACCCTAGAGCCCGCACGGTCGGCAGCAGGGTTATGCCCGCAAATGAGGTCAGCAGCACTGCATTTAGCGGAAGCAAGATGCGGGATCGATCTCAAAAAAGCAACAAAAAAAGCCTTTAAAACAAAGGCTGATCACTTATGCAAAACGTTATTCAATGTGTACGTGATTACGCGCAATACCAAATAACAGATTGAGGCATAAACGAAATAGTAGAGAAGAACAAATAATAAAGGCACGTACCACATCCCCATGGAAAACAGCGAAGAAACAGTTTGGAGCTGCGTATCGTCCGGTGAAGCAAGTGCCAATGTGACGAGTTTGATTAAGATGAGTCCCGCCCCAATGAAAAGACTCAGTGCAAGTTGTTTTTTGTTAATCATGAAAATGCCTCGCAATTCGTTGAGTTCACTTGCCTATTATAGTATGGATCGCAAAAATATGCCAATTTTTAGCTAAAATCAGGAGTGATTACTGAAACATGCAGTTTCTGATTGCTTCACGAAAATTTTTATGGCAAAATCCAGTTTCGGGTCAACGGAAAAATTGTGCAATTATTGGTGAAAATCGGCAGGAAAACAAGCACAGGATTACCGTTATCTTGCAGTTTGATAAATTTTTTCTTATTTATTATTGACAACGCTTTCTGTAAGCGTTATTATGTACGGGTAAGGTATTAATTAATTTACCTTCTAATCAATTCTCTTTCTCTCTTATGCCAACCACTGTAACCTGTGTGATTACGGTGGTTTTTGTTTTGTCAGAACGGATTTTAGGATATAATTGGAATGGGAGGAATAATGATGAAAAGCAACGAGACTTTGAATCTGATTGAAGAAATTACGCGAAATGACGGCAGCAAGTATTACGAAGTGTCGGACATTGCGCAAAACGGTCGTGCGGAACTTGCTGCAATTCGCGGTTTTATCAAAAGCGTGCGGATTTTGCAGCTGAACATTCCGCGTTCAAAAAACGTGATCGCATACGAAAAATACATCAACGAAAATTTTGAGATGCCAAAAGAAGATTTTGACCATTTTGAGGAGTGGAAGCGAACGCCCGAAATGGAGGAAATCGTTGAGAATATTTTGCGCGAAAATCATATTGCGTAAAAATTCGGAACTTTATTTTGGGGCGTCAGTGACAAAAATACTCGGATGCCACATGGATTAAGAAGGCAACAAGCTGTCTGAAAAATCGATATTTGGGCAACGTTCCAAAATTCAGCTGCAAAAAATCGGATTTGCATAAAGTTACAAAATTTAGTTTTTTGATTAAAATAAAATGAAGAAGAGCCTTGTGAAGAAACGGGCTCTTTTTTGTTAACGACTTGAAAAACGAGGCTTCCTTTAAAAAGGTATAGTTTGCCAAAATATAATAATAGCAAGGGATTAATGAGCTTTGGCATCTAGCTTATCAAATATGAGAGAACATATTTCAGCAAAATTTCAATCTGGTCGCAATGACTATACAGAAACTCATTTCATATTAATAAAATTCTTAAATTATTCATTGAAAAATCGTTGATTTACCGTTGTGAAAATAGCTTAGTAGTGGGAACTGTAAACGCAAACAAAGTTTTCGCCTAAAAATGAGAAAATATAAACTAATTTTTATGCAACTGTGATATGATGTCATTAGAGAGGTAATTAACATATACTGCTGGTCGAATTCTGCAAAGGGGGACTTTTTATGGAAAAAGCGGATTTTAATCTCGAAAATGCGCTCAAAACCTTTGCTGCCGGTGAAAACTATCATGCCGAGCAGCTGTTTGGACCGCATAGAGTTGAGGAAGGTTATCTTTTTCGAGTTTGGGCGCCGAATGCGCAAATGATTTGGCTCGTCGGTGATTTTAACGAGTGGGAGGACACGCTCCCGATGGAAAAGGACGATTACGGCGTCTGGAGCGTGTTGACGGATGATGCAAAAGAGGGGCAGTTGTATAAGTTTAAGGTCAAGCAGAGTACCGGGAGAATAGTCTACAAGATCGATCCATATGCGATGAGGTTCGAGGAGCGTCCAAACGATGCTTCAATCATCCATACGATCCCTGAATTTAAATGGAGCGACGGACTTTGGCGCGGTCGTCAAAAACGATCCAACTACTTTGAACGACCGATAAACATCTATGAAGTACATGCAGGATCCTGGAAGAATCATGACGACGGCAGGCAGTATGATTTCGATGATCTGACGGAAGAACTCGTGCCGTATCTTAAGAAAATGAACTATACGCACGTTGAGTTCATGCCATTGATGGAGCATCCGCTTGATGCTTCATGGGGATACCAATTGATTGGGTATTTCGCGTTTTGTCAGGCTTACGGGAAGCCGGAGCAGTTTCAGCGCTTCGTCGATGAATGCCACAATCAAAACATCGGCGTGATTGTTGACTGGGTTCCCGGACATTACTGCATCAATGATGATGCTTTGGCTTATTTTGACGGAACCGCAACATACGAGTACGAGGACCATGATCGCGCATCGAATCCGGAATGGGGCGCCCTGAATTTTGATTTGGGAAAGCCTCAGGTGCAATCATTTTTGATTTCAAGCGCATTCTTTTGGATCGAAAAATTCCACTTGGACGGTCTTCGGATCGATGCGGTGTCGAACATGATTTATCTGGACTATGGCGACAAGCCTTGGAAACCGAATAAATACGGCGGAAATCGCAACCTAGAAGGATGGCATTTTTTGCGCAAGTTCAACAAGGTCGTCAAATTTGCCCATCCGAAGACGATTTTGATTGCTGAAGAAAGCTCAGCGGGCACCAAGGTCACGGGAATGCTTGAAGAAGATTCGCTCGGATTCGATTACAAGTGGAACATGGGCTGGATGAACGACGTTTTGAACTTCTTCCAAATGGATCCTCTCTTTAGAGGCGATCATTTGGATATGCTGACTTTTTCCTGGATGTATCGGATGTCCGAAAATTTCGTTTTGCCGCTGTCGCATGACGAGGTCGTGCACGGCAAGAAGAGCCTGATGAACAAGATGTGGGGCGATCGCTATCGCCAGCTGGCCCAGCTGCGCACGCTTTATGCCTATCAGATGACTCATCCGGGCAAAAAGCTCCTGTTTATGGGAAGTGAATGGGGACAGTATCTTGAATGGAGATATTATGAAGGACTTCCGTTTGGAGATCTGGAAGACGAATTGAATGCTAAAATGCAGCATTTTACTGCAACGCTGAATAAACTGTACAGGGAAGAAAGGTCTCTTTGGGAAACCGAAAATAAACCTGAAAGTCTCGAGGTCATCGATGCCGACAATCGCGAACAGACGATTTTGAGTTTTATTCGCCACGGCAAGAAGAAAAAAGACTTCTTGATCATCATCATGAACCTGACGGCAATCGAGCAAAATGATTTTTCGATCGGAGTGCCGTATCCAGGAACCTATAAGGAAATTTTGAATACGGAAACAAAGGAATTCGGAGGCACGCTTTTGCGACGCAATCCGCAAAGGAAAACCAATGACGCGACGTTTAAAAATTATGATCAGAGCATTAAAACGAACGTGCCGGCTTTTGGCACGCTGATTTTAAAACCGGTCGACGTCAATACGCGCTACGTCAACCATCTCTATCGGATGACGGATGAAGAAAAGAAGAAAGACAAGAAGAAAAAGAGAAGTCCGCGGAAAAAGAAAACGAATATTATCGTAAAAACGGAATCCCCAAAAAATAAAAAGGTCACAAGCAAAAAATAACAGCAGGAAAGAAGGTGGAGGATGGAATTTTTCCATCTGCTAAAATGAAAAATGAAATGCTTGCCATGATCCTGGCGGGGGGCAAAGGGACTCGCTTGGGAAAATTAACGCAAAATATTGCAAAGCCTGCCGTGCCTTTTGGCGGAAGGTATCGCATCATTGATTTTACGCTCAGCAACTGCGTAAACTCCGGGGTTAAGAATATCGGCGTCATCACGCAGTATCAGCCGCTTGTTTTGAACGATCACATCGGCAATGGCGCAAGCTGGGGACTTGATCGGCTTGATTCCGGCGTCACAATTCTTCAGCCTTATTCGAACAATGAAGGCAGCAAGTGGTTTGAGGGAACGGCACATGCCATTTACCAAAACATCGATTATATCGATATGATGGATCCGGAATACCTGCTTGTTTTATCAGGCGATCACATCTATAAGATGGACTATGAGGACATGCTCAATCAGCATAAGGAAAACAATGCGGCTTTGACCGTTGCCGTAATCGACGTGCCATGGGATGAAGCGAGCCGCTTTGGCATCATGAACACCGATGAGAACGATCGGATCACTGAATTTGAAGAAAAGCCGGCCGAACCGAAGAGCAACCACGCTTCGATGGGAATCTACATCTTCACTTGGGCGCGACTCAGAAACGTTTTGATGAACAGCTTCCAAAAGGACGTCGACATGTACGACTTCGGAAAAAACGTCATTCCGTTTTACATCAAGAGCGGTGACAACGTTTACGCCTACCATTTTTCAGGCTATTGGAAAGACGTTGGCACGATTGATTCCTTGTGGCGCGCAAACATGGAGTTCATCGATGACGAAGGCGGACTTGACATTCGCGATAAGAACTGGCGCATCTATTCTAAAAATCCGATTGCGCCACCGCAGTTTATTACCGAAAAAGCTGACGTCGAAAATTCGATGATCGTTGACGGATGCTTCATTTCAGGGGAAGTCAAGCACAGCATCCTGGCGGCCAGCGTTCAGGTCAAAGAGGGTGCTTCAATCAAGGATTCGGTCATCATGACCGGTGCTTCAATCGGCAAAAACGTCAAGATCAACCGGGCGATTATCGGTGAAAATGCAGTCATCGGCGACGGTGCGGTCATTGACGGAACAGATGAGGTTGCAGTCGTAGGAAATTCAGAAGTGATAGGGGTGACCGTAGATGAAGGCTAACAAGATGTGTGCCATTTTGGGCAACGAACACGAATACAGCGGATTGATGCCGTTGACGGAAAATCGTCCGCTTTCAACGCTTTATTTTGATTGCAAATACAGAATTATGGATTTTGCGATCTCAAGTGCCGCCAATGCCAATATTCGCACGGTTTACATTATTTTGAACGAAGGTCGCGTGAAATCCGTGTTCGATCACCTGGGCGGTGGTCGCGAATGGGGACTTGACAGCATCGGGAGCTATCAGTACCTGAGCTTTTATCAGGACATTTTGCGCAAAAAGGCCGAAGGCAAAGATTATTACTGCAACATCATTGATTTCTTGCGCAAGTCGAAGTCCGCATACACTGTATTTATCGGCAATAAAATGCTGTGCAACATCGATCTTCGAACCGTGCTCAACGTTCA
>JBHADD010000221.1:0-2595 GCA_041854925.1 Ligilactobacillus sp.
AAACATTGGAAGAAATGGGCAAATAAGCTGAACAGAAGAGCTGGGATGTTTCCCGGCTCTTTTTTGGAAAAAGCCAAAATATCTTTGGGGTATGCAGTGTTTTTGCGTATAATATAAACATGAGATTATTTCAAAAGGGGGTAACGATATGATTCAGATTTTGAATACATTGTCAGGCAAAAAAGAAATTTTTAAACCGCTTGAAGAGGGCAAGGTTAAAATGTACGTCTGCGGGCCAACGGTTTACAACTATATTCATATCGGCAATGCAAGAAGCGCAGTAGCATTTGATACTGTAAGGCGCTATTTTGAATATCGGGGCTATGAGGTCGACTACGTGTCCAATTTTACGGACGTTGATGACAAAATTATCAAAGCCAGCCATGAAATGAAGCTGACCGTCAAGGAAGTTACCGACAAATTCATCGCTGCATTTTATGAAGATATCGCTGCGTTAAACATCAAGCGCGCCACGCTTAATCCGAGAGTAATGGACACGATGGATGATATCATCAAGTTTATCCAGGTTTTGATCGATAAAGGATATGCTTATCAGTCAGAAGGCGACGTTTATTATCGTGCGCGCAAGTTTAAAGACTACGGCAAGCTTTCCGGCCAGTCCGTCGACGATCTTGAACAAGGGGCAAGCGAACGCGTGGCTGATTCTGATCAAGGCAAAAAAGAAGATCCGCTTGATTTTGCTTTATGGAAAGCCGCAAAACCGGGTGAAATTTATTGGGAAGCGCCTTTTGGGAACGGAAGACCCGGTTGGCACATCGAGTGTTCAGTCATGGCGACGAAGTATTTAGGCAAAACGATAGATATTCATGCCGGTGGACAGGATTTGGAATTTCCGCATCATGAAAACGAGATTGCTCAAAGCGAAGCAGAGACGGGACAAAAGTTCGTCAACTATTGGATGCACAACGGATTCGTGACGATCGGAGAAGAAGACGAAAAGATGAGCAAGTCGCTCGGAAATTTTGTTACGGTTCATGATCTGCTGAAAAAGGTCGATCCTCAAGTCGTCCGTTTCTTCATGGCAACGACGCAGTATCGTCATCCGATTCGCTACAGCCAGGCAAATTTGGCTGAGGCAAAAACCAATCTTCAGAAATTAAAAACGGCTGTCGATAATTTGCGTTATCGCAAAAACGATGCTGAAAAGGGAGATGTCGAAACCGAGATCCGTGAAAAATTCAGTGCTTTGAAAGATCGATTCGTCGAAGCGATGGATGATGATTTCAATACCCAAAATGGAATTGCGGTCGTTTATGAGATGGCCAAACTGCTGAACGTTTATTCAGAAAAAGCAACGGTTTCTTTGGAAACCATCGAGTATCTGCTTGATGGTTTCTCAAAGGCAGCAGGGGTTTTCGGAATTAAATTTGAAGAAGAAACGGAACTTTTGGATGAAAAGATTGAGGCATTGATTGAAGAAAGAGTCGCTGCCAGAAAAAATAAAAATTTTGCGCGAAGCGATGAGATTCGCGACATGTTGAAGGCAAAGGGCGTTATTTTGGAAGATACTCCTCAAGGAACAAGATGGAAGAGAGCGTAACACATGGCTGATTATGAACAGATGAACGGAATTGCCTTGGCCTACATGGGGGATGCGATTTACGAAGTTTATGTCAGAAAACACTTGCTTGACAAGGGAATGACCAAACCGAACAAATTGCATAAAAGAGCGACTCACTATGTTTCCGCAAAGGCACAGGCAGCACTGATTTCGCAAATGGAAGAACAAAATCTTTTGACTGAGGAAGAACAAGAATATTTCCGTCGCGGCAGAAATGCTAAAAGCTATACTTCTGCCAAAAACACCTCGGTTGTCACTTATCGAATTTCGACCGGATTTGAAGCATTATTCGGCTATCTTTATCTGAGCGGACAAAAAGACCGTCTGGACGAACTCAGCGCATGGTGCATCAAAACGGTCGAGGAAGGATAATAGCTATGAAAGAACAGAAGACAGATGATTTCGTAATCGGGCGTCATCCGGCAATGGCCGCTTTAAAAAGCGGTCAGGAAATAAACAAAGTTTTTGTCCAATCAGGGTTGAAGTCCGATGCGATTCAGGAAATCGTTTCAGCTGCCAAAAAGCGCAGCGTCGTCGTTTCGCAAGTTCCGAAAACAAAACTTGACCTTTTGTCTGACGGACAAAATCATCAAGGCGTTGTTTTGGCTGTTGCTGCATTTCAATATGCTGAACTTGAAGACCTTTTTGAAGCAGCATCCAGAAAAGACGAAGATCCGTTCTTTTTGATTTTGGACGGAATCGAAGATCCGCATAATTTGGGATCAATTTTAAGAACCGCAGATGCAGCCGGAGTCCACGGTATCATTATTCCTAAAAGGCGCGCGGTTCAACTGACGTCGACAGTTGCAAAAACGTCAACGGGAGCAGTCGAATACGTCCCGGTTTGTCGCGTAACAAATCTAGCTCAAACAGTTGACGAATTAAAGCAGCGCGGACTCTGGATTTTCGGGACGGATATGAAAGGTCAGGATTTCAGAAATTGGGATGCAAAAGGCCCGACGGCTCTCGTCATCGGAAACGAAGGCAAAGGTATTTCTTCTTTGCTTAAGAAG
>JBHADD010000222.1:0-4096 GCA_041854925.1 Ligilactobacillus sp.
AGACAAAATCAAGGCATTTATCTCGGTTTTTGTCTACTTCGATAGTCGCGTGCGCCCTTTTTGAAAGCAGCGGCAGACAAAATTCAGGCATTTCTCACGGAACAATTTCGTCCGCCCGTCACTGCAAGAACAAATTCCGCAATCGCGAGCTCTGCATTTTATAAAAAAAGCGACACGCCGAAATGGCATGTCGCAAGCAACTTAATGTTAATTTTTAAAACTGTGAATCGGAGCCGGGATCAAACCGCCGCGGTGAATCATGTCGGCAGAACTTGCCGGATTGACGCCCATGATCGGCGCATGGCCGAGGAGGCCACCGAATTCCACGGTCTCGCCGACCTTCTTGCCGGGAACCGGAATGACGCGAACGGCCGTCGTCTTGTTGTTGATCATGCCGATTGCCGCTTCATCTGCAATCATGGCACTGATCGTTTCAGCAGGCGTATCGCCAGGAACGGCAATCATGTCGAGCCCAACCGAGCAGACTGCCGTCATTGCTTCAAGCTTGGAAAGTGTCAGCGTGCCGGCATTGACAGCATCGATCATCCCTGCATCTTCGGAAACGGGGATGAATGCGCCTGACAAACCACCGACGTGACTGCAAGCCATGATGCCGCCCTTTTTAACGGCATCGTTGAGCATGGCAAGAGCTGCCGTCGTGCCGTGAGTGCCGACTTGTTCAAGACCGATTTCTTCCAAAACCTGCGCAACGGAGTCCCCAACGGCAGGCGTCGGTGCAAGCGACAAATCGACGATGCCAAACGGAACGCCGAGACGTTCTGAAGCAACGGCACCAACCATTTGACCCATGCGCGTAACTTTGAACGCTGTTTGCTTGATCGTTTCGGCAACGACGTCCATGGAAGCACCCTTGACTTTTTCAAGCGCCTTCTTAACGACGCCAGGGCCGGAAACACCAACGTTGATGACGGTATCCGGTTCGGAAACGCCACAAAAACCGCCGGCCATGAACGGGTTGTCTTCAACGGCATTGCAGAAGATAACCATTTTGGCATTCGTCATGAAATCAAGCTCTGAGGCTTTCTTGACGGCCTGTCCCATTTCGGCAACGGCATCCATGTTGATGCCACTTCTCGTTGAACCGACGTTGACCGAAGCACAAACAAGATCGGTTTGAGCCAAGGCTTCCGGAATCGACTTGATCAAAGTCTTGTCACCGTTTTGATAGCCTTTTTGAACAAGCGCAGAATAGCCACCGATGAAATCGATGCCGAGCGTATGGGCTGCCTTGTCAAGCGTCAAGGCATATTTGACGTAATCCTGATCATGCGAAGCAGCGGCAATCAAAGAAATCGGCGTTACCGTGATGCGCTTGTTGATGATTGGAATTCCGTATTCTTCTTGAATCTGTTCACCGACCTTGACGAGGTCCTTGGCCTTGGTCGTGATTTTTTCGTAAATCTTCTGGCAAGCCTTGTCGCTGTCCGAGTCGATGCAGTCAAGTAATGAGATTCCCATCGTGATTGTACGCACGTCAAGATTCTCGTCAGAAATCATGTGAATCGTCTCTAAAATCTTTTCGCTTTCCATATTTTCCCCCATTAAAGCTGATGCATCGCACGGTAGATTTCTTCGTTGCGAATGCGAATCTCAACGCCGAGCTTTTGACCAAGATCTGCCAATTCTTGTGCCAGAACGCCGAATTCTTTTTCGTTTTCCGGCACATCTACCATCATCATCATTGTAAAGTAGCCATCCATGATCGTTTGTGACAAATCCAGAATGTTAACCTTGTTTTCTGCCAAATATTGACTTACGCCTGCGATGATTCCGACTTGGTCTTCACCGACAGTGGTCAAAATTGCTTTCATTTTTTCTGCACCTCGTTCTTTATATTAAACCTGTTAGTTTTAATAAAAGTATAGCGCATAACTAATAATTTCGCAAAACATTTCGGAAACATTCGTGTTTTTTAGCAAATTAGTTTTTTTATCATCATATATTTGGCTAAATATCGAATGTTGCCGCCCTGCATTTTATAAGGAAAACTTGAAATTAAATGCAAATGCATGTATTATTAAATGCAGATGCATGTAATTTAGAAAGAGGAATTGAAAAAATGGCAAATATTTCAAAAACTATCAATCCGAAGCTTCGAACAACAATTACCGTGCTGCTGCTGCTTTCATCGTTCGTCAGTTTGACCAGCCAAACGATGATGGTCACGGCTCTTCCTGTCATTCAAAAGGAAATGCACGTTTCGCTGACGCTTGCTCAATGGCTGACCACTGGTTACACGTTGATCATCGGAGTTGTAACGCCCCTTTCATCCAATATGTATGAAAAGTTCCGCAATCGCTCTGTCTTTTTGGGAACGATCAGCACGTTTGTCGTCGGCACGCTCATCGGCTGCTTTGCGCATAACTTTTGGTTCCTGCTGCTTGCGCGACTCGTTCAGGCATGCGCGGGCGGAATTTTGATGTCGTTTCAAATGACGACGATGATTTCAATCTATCCGATGGAAAAACGCGGAACGATCCTTGGCATGTCAGGCCTTGTTATCGCCTTCGGACCGGCAATCGGGCCGACGCTTTCAGGAATCATCGTCAACTCGCTCGGATGGCGCTACATATTCATTCTTGTGCTGCCGCTGATGCTGCTCGTTTTATTGATCGGTTTTGCAACGTTCCCGAACTTCAAAGAACCGCGCGAACTCAAAATCGATGTTCTTTCCGTCTTCCTGTCCTTGATCGGTGCAGCTTTGACGCTTGCAAGCCTGACGTTTTTCCAAACAAACGTTGCTCAAGGATTTGTCATGCTCGTCGTCGGACTTGTCATTTTGACGCTGTTCGTTAATCGCCAGCTCAAACTCAAAGACCCGATGCTAAACGTCAGAATCGTTGCCAACACTGCATTTCGCAGAATGACGATCGTCGGTATTTTTGCCTTCATGATCTTGCTTGGCACTGAACAGATGGTGCCGATTTTTGCACAAAATGCAGCGCACGTCAACTCAACCGTTTCAGGGATGATTCTTCTGCCGGGGGCAATTGCCAATGCGCTTTCGGCTGCCATCGTCGGACGCTTGTACGACCGCTTCGGACCAAAATATCTGATTACGACCGGTGGTATTTTGATGCTTTTGGCCTCGATTCCATTGATTTCCCTCAAGCCGACGACACCGCTTTGGATCGTGACCGTTGCCTACATGGTCCGCATGATCGGCAATGCGCTCGTCTTCTCGCCCGCAATGTCCGAAGCATTTATCGAACTTGATCAAGCAGAAGTCAGTCATGCGACCGCTTTGAACAACTCCATCAGACAAGCCTTCGGGGCAACTTCGATTACCTTGCTGATCGTTGTTTCCGGAATCCCGGCTTCATTTATTACCGGGTTCCACATTGCCATGTGGCTGACCGTCGTCTTTGCGGTTTTGCTTTTAGCAACGTTTGCCCGCTACTGGCAAGGATCAAGCAGAAGGAATTCTTAAACTCTGCATTTTAAAAGGAGCAAAGAAGCAAAATATGAGATCGAGCATCGAAAAATGGTGTTCTGTCTTCAACCGCAAGATCAGAACCGAAATCAACCGACGCTGCAGCAAATACGGCCTGCACGAAGCGAATTTCTTTTACCTGATTATCGTCGACGAACACCCTGGCATCAGCCAGAACTATCTTATTCGGACTATCCAGCGCGAGCAAAGCATCGTTACGAAGCACATCAATCACCTTGTGGCCGACGGTTGGCTGAGAAAAGACGTCGCAAAAGACGACCGGCGCAAAAATGAACTGTTTTTGACGCAAAAGGGTCGAGACGTTATTCCCGTACTAGACCAGATTATGGAAGACATCAGCCACGAAAGCGTTGCTGGCTTGACTGACAATGAAGCTGAGACGTTGGAGAAACTGTTGGAAAAGGCGGCCAAAACATATGATGTGTAGAATCATCTGATTCAAGATGTTGAGAAAACCTCTCTTGAATTAAATGAAATACCAAACAGAGGCGGTCTAGTTACCACTGTACTATGTCCTGTCAAGTATACAGTTCAAATATAAAATTTTAACTAACAAGACACGGCTTGATTGCGGAACTGTTCTGCGGTCAGGCCGTTTTTGGACGCATAGGCACGTTTCCT
>JBHADD010000223.1:0-5695 GCA_041854925.1 Ligilactobacillus sp.
AGCAACGACTGCTTCAGTCGTCAACAACAAAGCTGATACGGAAGCTGCATTTTGCAATGCGGAACGAGTTACCTTGGTTGGATCGACAATGCCTTCCTTAACCATGTCAACCCACTCATCGGTTGCGGCATTATAACCGATTCCCGGTTCTTGTTCCTTAAGTTTTTCAACGATTACGGAGCCTTCCAAACCTGCATTTTCGGCAATTTGACGAACAGGTTCTTCCAAAGCGCGTTTAACGATATTGATACCCGTTTGAACGTCGCCGGTTTCCTTCAAATCTGCAACAGCGCCGATAACGTTTACCAATGCCGTACCGCCGCCAGGAACGAAACCTTCTTCAACAGCTGCACGAGTAGCGTTCAAAGCATCCTCAATGCGATACTTGCGTTCCTTCAGCTCTGTTTCGGTTGCAGCACCGACCTTGATGACTGCAACGCCGCCGGCAAGTTTTGCCAAACGTTCTTGAAGCTTTTCACGATCGAAATCGGAAGTCGTTTCGGCAATTTGCTTTCTGAGTTGATCAACGCGTTCCTTGATTTGTGCCTTGTCGCCCGAACCTTCGACAACCGTCGTGTTCTCTTTTGTAACCGTAACGCGACCTGCGGTACCAAGCTGATTGATCGTTGCATCCTTGAGCTGCAAGCCAAGATCGTCAGTAATTACCGTTGCGCCCGTCAAAATAGCGATATCTTGCAACATTGCCTTGCGACGATCACCAAATCCAGGTGCTTTGACCGCAACAACGTTGAACGTACCGCGAATCTTGTTCAAAACAAGCGTTGGCAATGCTTCACCGTCAACGTCGTCTGCGATGATCAGCAAAGGACGACCTTGTTCAACGATTGATTGAAGCAGCGGCAAGATTTCCTGAATGTTTGAAATCTTCTTGTCCGTTACCAAAATGTACGGATTGTCAAGATCTGCTTCCATCTTTTCATTGTCGGTTACCATGTATTGTGACAAGTAGCCGCGATCAAACTGCATGCCTTCAACAACGTCAAGCGACGTATCGATGCCCTTTGATTCTTCAATCGTAATTACGCCGTCATTTCCGACCTTTTCCATTGCATCAGCAATAAGTTTGCCTGTTTCTTCATTTGCAGAAGAGATGGCTGCGATTTGAGCAATGTCGCTCTTTGATTCAACCTTATGAGACATCTTCTTCAAAGCATCAACGGCAGCTTTCGTTGCAAGCTCAATCCCGCGACGAATGCCGACAGGGTTGGCACCTGCAGTAACGTTTTTCATGCCTTCATTTACGATTGCCTGAGTCAAAACGGTTGCCGTCGTCGTTCCGTCGCCTGCGATATCGTTCGTCTTTGAAGCAACTTCCGCAACAAGCTTTGCACCCATGTTTTCAAAATGGTCTTCCAATTCAATTGCCTTGGCAATCGTTACGCCGTCATTCGTAATCGTTGGAGCACCGTATGATTGCTCCAAGACAACGTTGCGACCCTTTGGACCGATTGTCGACTTGACAGTATCTGCAAGCTTGTCAACGCCTGCAAGCATCTTTGAACGAGCATCTTCTGAAAACTTGATTTCCTTTGCCATTATTAATTTCACCTCATAAAAATTCTTGAATTATGAACAAAACCGTCGTTATTCAACAACTGCAACGATGTCGTTTTCGCGAACCACCAAGTACTTTTCGCCTTCATAGCTCACTTCTGTTCCGGCATACTTGTCAAATACGACCGTATCTCCTTCCTTGACAGAAGGAACGACTTTTTTACCGTTATCAAGGACACGTCCTGCACCAACGGCCAATACTTTGCCCGTTTGCGGCTTTTCTTTTGCATTGCTTGCAAGAACGATTCCGCCAACGGTTTGTTCCTCTTCTTTTTGAACCTCTAAAATGACACGATCTCCTAATGGTTTAAGCACGTTATATCCCTCCAAAGTCTTTTTAGCACTCTCAACATTTAAGTGCTAACTAATTACAATTCTTACTATAACCACTTTCAGAATTAATTGCAAGTATTTTTTATCACTCTCAGGTCAAGAGTGCTAAAAACGTGCTCTAAAACCGCATCAGACCGCACTTTTCAACGAATAAAAAAAGTTGTTAAGGTTTGGTAAAGGCCACTTCAAGCTCTTATGTGCTATAATGATAAAAGCTCAAAATCGAAAAGAAAGAAGGCTCTTCTTTTGAATAAGCAAAATTCAGCCAACGGTCTTGCATTGACAAGTGCCTATCTTTTCATCATGATTTGCCAAGTCATGATCCCGCATTATTTCCGCAACGGGCCTGCCTACCTAATCTGCACACTTGTTTGGCTTCTTGGTGCTTTAGCGATGCTTTTTCTTAATAGGAGGTTTTCATTTAAAAACCCCGTCGATTCAACTGAGAAATGCATTCAAGCTACGCATGAAGCAATTTGGATCTGCTTTGGTCTTATCTCAACGCTCGCTGCACAAATGCTGCTTACTACATTTGAGGTCAACGTTTTGCACCAACCGTCCGGATCAGAAAATACCAACATGTTCATTGAAATTATTCATCAATATCCGTACTATTTATTATGTCCGGTCATTGCGGCTCCGATTACTGAAGAACTTGTCTTCAGAAAATTTCTCTTTGGAAACTTTTCAAGCATGCTCCCCAAATTAGTCTGCGCGCTGATTTCAAGCACTGTATTTTCCATATGTCACGGCGACGGACATTTTATCGTCTATGCGGCAATCGGGCTTATTTTGTGCTATGTCTATGAAAAAAGCGGCAAAATCAGAACCAGCATGATCGTGCACATGCTGATGAATCTGACGGTCATGCTCATTAATCTATAAGAAAAGCCGGAAAGAAAAGCTTTCCGGCTGACTTCTTAAGATTGTTTTTCCAAATCAAGGAAATAAATCAAAGTTTGAAGCTCATTCGTAAGATCGACGTTTTGAACCAGCACGGACTCTGGCACGGATATCCTGAGCGGCGTAAAGTTCAAAATCCCCTTGACTCCTACTTCAACCAAATCGTTCGTAACTCCTTGAGCAACATTGGCAGGAACCGTTAAAATCACGATTTCAATCTGCTGAATCTTGAGCTGCTCCTTCATGTCCTCCATCGGATAAATGGGAACGCCGCTTTGAATCGTTCCGGTAATTTCTTCGTTGATATCAAATGCAGCATTGATTCTTACGTTGTTGCTTTTATGAAAATTGAAGTTGAGCAACGCATGACCAAGATTGCCGACTCCGATCAAGGCAACGTTTGTCAGCTTATCCTGGTTGAGCGTCTTTTTGAAAAATTCCAAAAGATTCTCGACATCATAGCCATAGCCACGTTTTCCAAGTGCTCCAAAATAAGAAAAGTCCCGGCGGATAGTCGCAGAGTCAACTTTGACCGCCTCAGCCAACTCGTTTGAGCTGACGCGTTTTTTGCCGGCATCGGACAACATATTAAGGTAGCGATAATAAATCGGTAAACGTTTGGCCGTGGCTTTGGGAATATTTTGCGATGTCATAGGATAGTCCCCCTATCTGTCATGCTTACTTATAAATTTTAGCATACAAATTCAAACATTAAAACAAAAAAGTTACTTAATTCACAAACTTCGATACAAAACGCAATTGATATAAAGCTCTTCTAAACGCTTACATAAAATGTTTGTGAATAATTTCCACAATCAATGAAAAGGTGAACCAAATGATACTCTTACAAGTCCAACAAGTTGCCCGCTATTTTGGAGCAGATACTTTGTTTGAAAACGTCAGCTTAGACGTTTCAGAAAACTCGCGGATTGCTCTCGTCGGTCGAAACGGAGTCGGAAAATCGACGCTGCTCAAGATGATTATCGGAAACGAGTCGCCCGATGCAGGCCAAATAACCAAGAAAAAAGGCTTGACAATCGGCTATCTCGCCCAAAATACCGGACTTGAATCAGATAAAACGATTTACGCTGAAATGCTCAGCGTTTTCGAAAGACTTCAAATCATGGAAAAAAATCTGCACGAAATGGAAGCAAAAATTGCCGATTCCGGTGCAGATCATTCATCTGCCGCATATTCGCAGCTTTTGAACCAATACGATCAGTTGCTTCATGACTTTGAAGAACAAAACGGATACGGCTACGAAGCAGAAATTCGTTCAGTGCTTCACGGTTTTCATTTTGAACAGGAAGACTATGAACGCAAAGTCTCATCTCTTTCAGGCGGACAAAAGACACGGCTCGCCTTGGCCAAGCTGCTTTTGGAACAACGTGATCTGCTGATATTGGACGAACCTACGAACCATCTTGATATCGATACTTTGACCTGGCTTGAAGGATACGTTCAAAACTACAAAGGTGCGCTGCTCATCGTTTCGCACGATCGCTATTTCCTTGATCGAATCGTCAACGAAGTTTATGAGATCAGTCATCATCACAGCAGCTACTATAAAGGAAACTATTCGAAATATATCGATCAAAAGGCAGAACGACTTCGTCAAGATTGGAAAAATTATGAAAAGCAGCAGGCCGAAATTTCCAAACTGGAAGATTTCGTAAACAAAAACCTGGTTCGTGCCTCAACCACCAAGCGTGCGCAAAGTCGCAGAAAGCAGCTTGAAAAAATGGAACGGCTCGAGCGTCCTGAAGGTGATGAGAAAGGTCCTCATTTCAAATTCACGGCCGATTCCCCAAGCGGAAACATCGTTTTAACCGTCAAAGATGCCGCAATCGGCTATGACGGCAGCGTCATTTCTTCACCAATCAATATCGATCTGCGCAAAAATCAGGTCATGGCCATCGTCGGTCCGAACGGAATCGGAAAGTCGACGCTTTTAAAAAGCGTCTTAGGTCAAATTCCATTTATCAAAGGCAGCTCTGAATTTGGCACGAACGTCACAGTCGGGTACTATGATCAGGAACAGCATAACCTGCATGACAAAAAAACCGTTTTAAACGAGCTTTGGGATGATCATCCGACAACGCCAGAAAAAGACATTCGTTCGATTCTTGGTAGTTTTCTTTTTATCGGCGATGATGTTTCCAAAGTTGTTCATAACCTGTCCGGCGGCGAAAAGGCCCGACTGCTTTTAACAAAACTCGCCATGAAGCACGATAATTTTTTGATCCTTGACGAGCCGACCAACCATCTTGACATCGACAGCAAAGAAGTCCTTGAAAATGCCGTTATGAACTTTAACGGGACCGTTTTGTTCGTTTCCCACGACCGTTATTTTATCAATAAGGTGGCCACTTGCGTCCTCGAAATTGCTCCGCAAGGTTCGACGCTTTATCTCGGCGACTATGACTATTATCTCGAAAAAAAGGCAGAACAAGAAGAAATTGCCGCTGCCAAATCAACAGCCGAAACACCGATTGAAAATTCTCCAAAAGAAGTCTCAACCGGAAAAGTCAATTATCAGCAAGGAAAGGAACGTCAAAAACAAGAACGCAAACTAAAACGCAGCGTTGAAAAATTTGAACAACTCGTCGAAAAACTTGACGCTCAGAAAAATGACTTGGAAAATCAGATGGCCGCACCTGAAAACTATAATGACTTGGAAAAAATGGGCGAACTTCAAGCAAAGCTGCAAGAAATTTCCGAAAAACTCGCTGAAGCAGAAGAAAACTGGGAACAAGCAAGCATGGATCTGGAAGAATTCTTGGCTTGATCAATAAGGCTTTCGAAACGCACAACCGTTTCAGAAGCCTTATTTTTATTGGATGAGTCACTTAAATTACGCTTTTTCCGTAATTTCCACACTTTA
>JBHADD010000224.1:0-3566 GCA_041854925.1 Ligilactobacillus sp.
CATTCATTCCGACCCTCTTGACCTCTAAACGCCTCGTCACGAATATCATCCAGGTCATCTTCGAGTTCGCGAATCATTTTTTTGCCGTCTGCAAGCGTCAAAAAACCGCACGACACCGCAAAACGAACCTCACAAGTGAAACCATAGATTCTTGTGTCAGCAACCTCTTCAAATGCCGGACATTCCGTCAAACATAAAAAATTGCGTTGCTTTCTAAGCAAATGCCGAATATTATCAGCGTCTTTTCGGAGATTTTCCAGTGCTTTCTGTTTTGAAACAGTTTCACCCATCATATTTCCTCCTATATCCGAATTATATCATAAATAAGCCTTGATATGTTGTTCTCAAACAAGTTATTTGATATTTTATCAAAATCAATCAAGCATCTTTAAACAAAAAAAGCCGCTCTTTCTCTAATTATCCTTGTTTAAACAAGAAAAAGCAAGTTTAATCAGTGTGCAAAATCACAAATCAGTTGCATTTTGCCAAAGCTGATCCAATATTTTAAAAATAGAAAAAGCCTCGCTGATCGATGAACAGCGAGGCTTTGCAAGGCGAAACATCTTGCTTTTTATTCTTGTGTCTGACGTGCTGCTTTCTTTGCAGCCTTTTCACGTGCATTTGTTTCAAGGATACGTTTGCGAAGACGAATAGATTCCGGCGTAATTTCCAAAAGTTCGTCTTCGTTCAAAAATTCAAGCGACTCTTCCAAAGTCAAATGGGTCGGCTTCTTGATCGTAGCAGTCTGATCCTTATTGGAAGAGCGGACGTTGGTCATGTTCTTGCCTTTCGTAACGTTAACGGAAATATCGCGTTCACGAGAAGACTGACCAACGATCATTCCTTCATAAACTTCCGTACCCGGATCAACAAAAATCGTTCCGCGACCTTCAACGCCCATGATAGCATAAGTCGTTGCTTTGCCCTGGTTGATTGAAACAAGCGCGCCATTGCGACGACCCGGTTCCCAATTGCGAATAACCGGCTTGTATTCGGCAAAAGTATGATTCAAAATACCATATCCGCGAGTCATTGACAGGAATTGAGAATCATATCCGATCAAACCACGCGTCGGTGTTGAAAATTCCAAACGCGTCGTGCCGTTTTGGCTAGGTTCCATATTAAGCATTTCGCCTTTGCGCTGTGCCATCGAATCGATGACGGAACCGGAATATTCATCAGGAGTATCGATAATGACGCTTTCGAACGGTTCGCAGAGTTTTCCGTCAATCTCACGATAAATAACCTTAGGACGCGAAACTGCCAATTCAAAGCCTTCACGGCGAAGCATTTCAATCAAAATCGACAAATGAAGTTCGCCACGACCCGAAACGGTCCATGCATCAGGAGACTCAGTATCTTCAACACGCAGCGAAACATCAGTATGAAGCTGAACTTTCAAGCGATCTTCAAGCTTGCGAGCCGTAACGGAATCGCCCTCACGTCCAACAAAAGGCGAATCATTCGTCATAAACGTCATTTGAAGCGTAGGCGGATCAATTCGAAGAAGCGGCAATGCTTCAGGATGATCTGCCGGGCAGACAGTCTCACCGACAAAAATATCATCCATTCCGGAAACAGCAATCAAATCGCCAGCTTTTGCTTCCTGGATTTCCAAACGTTGCAAACCGAAGAAACCAAACAACTTGGTTACGCGGAAATTCTTTTGCGTTCCGTCAAGCTTCATGACCGTAACCTGATCGCCGACCTTGATTCTGCCGCGGAAAACGCGGCCGATGCCGATACGACCGACAAATTCATTGTAATCAAGCATTGCCACTTGGAATTGCAGCGGTTCATCCGAGTTGTCAACCGGTGCAGGAATCGTATCCAAAATCGTATTAAAAATCGGGTCCATCGTGTGTTCCTGCTTAGCCGGATCCGGATCAAACGAAGTCGTTCCGTTCATGGCAGATGCATAGATAACAGGGAAGTCGAGCTGATCTTCATCAGCCCCCAATTCGATGAACAGATCCAAAACTTCATCAACGACTTCTTCAGGACGAGCACCTGGACGATCGATTTTGTTAATGATAACGATCGGCGTCAAATGTTGTTCCAAAGCTTTCTTCAAAACAAAACGCGTTTGAGGCATGGTGCCTTCAAAAGCATCAACGATAAGCAAAACGCCATCAACCATCTTCATGATGCGTTCTACTTCACCGCCAAAATCGGCGTGACCAGGTGTATCCAAAATGTTGATTTGCTTTCCCTTATACTTAACAGCCGTATTTTTAGAAAGGATCGTGATCCCGCGTTCCTTTTCAATATCGTTAGAATCCATTGCACGATCGCTAATTTCCGTGTGTGAATCCAAAGTATCGGACTGTTTCAACAATTCATTGACTAACGTTGTCTTACCATGATCGACATGGGCAATAATCGCAACGTTGCGAATATCATCACGTGTTTCCAAAGTTTTTTCTTCCTTTCAAACGGTATGCTCAAAAAATGTCTTCAGGAAACCACCTGTTCCGTTTTCATTTTGTTCAAGAAAAAAGAAAACCATTTTCATAGCGTGGCATACAAAAACTGTGACTCACTGCCACAGCTCCAAATCAACTATTCATCAATTTGACAATACCCTGATGTGCATTTTTCGTCGCTACTAATACATCACTTGATGATAGCATATCAAGTGGCTCCTCGTCAATCGTTTTCACGACTAAACCCAGCGTCTCCGCCAATATTTTTCCGGCAGCATAGTCCCAGGGGCGCAAATGCGAAAGATATGAAACGTTCTTTCCAGTCAAAACATGAATAAACTCAATCCCTGAACTGCCATAAATCCTGACGCCAAGACTTTTTCCCGCAGCGCTTTGAACGTTGCGGTAGTTGCTCAGTAACATCTTGCCGCCTACGCCGAACAAGCCCTCCTCCAATGGAAGGTTTCTCGGGGGCGTCATTTTTTGATTATTGCAAAATACGCCGCATTCAGGTCCTCCCCAGTAAAGTTTGTCTTCTGTCACGTCCAGAATATATCCAAGTTTTTCAGTACCGTTTTCACAAACGGCAATCATGCTTGCAAAATGATCATGCTGCTTGACGAAATTCATCGTCCCGTCGATTGGATCGATTATCCAAAGCAGCCCTTGAAAATTATCAAGATCTTTGTCGGCATCCCCCTCTTCACCCAGTATCTTAGAATTCGGAAACGTTTCTCTGATACGGTCAACATAAAATTTTTCAATGAACTTATCGACATTGGTGACCAGATCGCACCGACTTGTTTTTTCTTCAACGCAAAGTTCCTTCATGCGACCCTCTAAAATCATTTTGCGCGCTTGTTTCATCCATTTTTGAACGCAGACATTGATTTTCTCCCACTGCAATAAGATCACCTCCGTTTAAATTTTAAATTTTCTTTATCATTTTCAAGCACAAATCGGACGGAACGATAGATCGAAAAGCCCGATTCTTTTTCATATCGTGAATCAAGCTGTTTTTGAGCCGCTTTTGAAGGCTCAATTTCGCAGAATCTTCTGTAAAACTTCATAAAATCTTCTCGCTTGATTCCGACCGTATTGAGTTTTTCAACCGCTTCGTAAAACTCTGAAACGTCAATG
>JBHADD010000225.1:0-4182 GCA_041854925.1 Ligilactobacillus sp.
ATCTGCAAAACCTTCTGCTTATTTTACTGGTTCCAATTCCATCAAAAGATCCTGACTTTGCAAAAGATCCCCTGCTTTGACGTAAATATGGGTGACTTTGCCGTCATGCGGTGCCTTGATCGTAGTTTCCATTTTCATGGCTTCCGTGACAATCAAAGGATCGCCTTTTTTGACAACTTGATTCTTTTCAACGAGAACCTCCGTTACCGACCCGCTAAGCGTTGCACCGATGTGATTGGAGTTCGTCGGCTCTGCTTTCGGAATCGCTTTGACTTTTGCTTTCTTGCTCTTATCGTGCACAATAATCCGCAAATTTTGACCGTTAAGCGAGAAGAAGACAACGCGATTTCCTTCTTCATCGGCATCAGAAATCGAATCAAGCCGAATGATTACTGAACGCCCTGGCGCAAAATCGACATGAATCGTCTCACCCTGACGCATTCCTTGATAAAAGACTGTCGTTGCCAACGCATGCATCGAACCAAATTTTTCAGAGTTTTGGTTATATGTCAAGAAAACATCCGGGTACAAAACATAACTCAAGACTTCTTCTTCGCTCGCTTCACGTCTGATTTTTTGTTCCAGCTCAGACTTAACGGCCTTAAAATCAACAGGCTCCGCCAAACTTCCCGGGCGAACCGTAATTGGCTTCTTGCCTTTCAAAACAACCTCTTGAAGTTTCTTAGGGAAACCGCCGTATGGCTGACCAAGTCCGCCAGCAAAAAAGTTCACGACGGAAGCAGGGAAGTCAAGAACCTTGCCGCGTTCAAGAATATTATCCTTGTCAAGATTGTTTTGAATCATGAAAATTGCACAATCACCGACAACTTTTGAACTAGGCGTAACCTTTACAATATCGCCTAAAAGCTTGTTCACCTCGCGATATTTTGCCTTAACAAGCTCAAAATCCTTGATTCCGAGCGCCAAAGCTTGTTGCTTCAGATTCGAATATTGACCGCCAGGCATTTCGGTTTGATAAATATCCGGCTGAGGAGCATTGATTCCGTTCATGAAATCTTGATAAAACGGCTTGACCCCGGCCCAATAATTATTGACCTTTTCAAGATTTTCCATGTCGAGCTGCGGTTGGCGAACATCGCCCTCCAATGCATAATAAAGGCTCCCCATGCTTGGTTGACTCGTTGTCCCTGAAAGAGCGCTTGCAGCAACGTCAATGACGTCTACGCCAGCCTTTGTTGCAGCAATGTATGTCGGTATGCCGTTGCCGGTCGTATCGTGGGTGTGCAAATGAATAGGAACGTCAACTTCCTCTTTCAAAGCAGAAACAAGCTCGAAAGCTGCCTTTGGTTTGAGAAGTCCCGCCATATCTTTGATGCCGATAATATGAGAACCGCAATCGACAAGCTGTTTTGCCAAATGCTTATAGTAATCAAGCGTATACTTTGTCTCTTCTTTGCTCAAAACGTCACCGGTATAGCACATCGTTCCTTCGGCAATCTTTCCGGAATCACGGACATACTTGAGCGGATTTTCCATCTGTTCAATCCAATTCAAGCTATCAAAAACGCGGAAAACATCAATTCCGTCGTCTGCACTTTTTTCGATAAAGGCTTTAAGAACGTTGTCCGGATAATTTTTGTAGCCGACTGCGTTAGAACCGCGCAAAAGCATCTGCAACAACGTATGCGGCATCTTTTTGCGCATCAATTTCAAACGTTCCCAAGGATCCTCGTTCAAGAAACGATATGCAACGTCAAACGTCGCACCGCCCCAACATTCTGCAGAAAAGACATGCGGGAACGCTTTATCGTAGACATTAATTACGGGAACCATGTCTTTAGTCCTCATTCTTGTGGCAAACAGACTTTGATGAGCATCACGCATCGAAGTATCGGTCAGGAGAACCCGATTTTGATCCTTGACCCACTGCATTGCAGCCTCAGCGCCTTCCGAATCAAAAACAGATTTGGCATTCACGACCCCCTCTTCAACGTTGAGCGTATCGCCAAATTTGATATCCGGAACGAAAGGCTTGTCATGATGCGTTACTCCTGGGAAGCCATTGACCGTGACTTCACCGATATATTTAAGCAATTGATTGTTCGTGTTGTTGCTCTTCTTGATCTTGAACAGTTCCGGCGTATTGTCGATAAAAGTAGTATGCGCTGCCCCGGCTCTAAAGACGGGATTGTTGATAACATTGCGCATAAATTCGATATTTGTTTTGACGCCGCGGATCCTGAATTCGCCAAGGACGCGATCCATCTTATCGACGGCTTCTCCAAAGGTTTTTGCCTGAACACAAACCTTGACCAGCAACGAATCGAAATAAGGCGTAACAACGGCACCAGCATATGCATTCCCGCCGTCTAGACGAACTCCGAACCCGCCCGGTGAACGATATGTTTCGATCTTGCCGGTATCCGGCATAAAGTTGTTCTCCGAATCTTCAGTGGTTATGCGGCATTGAATGGCGCATCCTCGATACTCCATGTCTTCTTGCTTCGGCAAATGAAGGTCTTTAAACAAATCCTTTCCTTCTGCGACCAGAATCTGAGACTGTACCAGATCGATTTCGGTAATCATTTCAGTAATCGTATGTTCAACCTGAATCCGCGGATTGACTTCGATGAAATAAAACGCATCATCCGTAACCAAAAATTCGACCGTCCCTGCATTTTGATAATGAATGCTCTTGGCCAAACGAACTGCAGCATCACAAATTTCTTTGCGTCGATCATCAGAAAGGACAATGCTTGGCGCAAATTCGATAACCTTTTGATGGCGCCTTTGAACAGAACAATCTCGTTCGAACAAATGCAAAACATTTCCATGCTTGTCGCCCAAGATTTGGACTTCGATATGCTTCGGATTTTCGAGATACTTTTCAACGTAAAGCTCATCATCGCCAAACGACTGCTTTGCTTCCGAACGTGCCCGATCGTATGCATCAGGAAGCTCATCATCGCTGTTGACGACGCGCATGCCACGACCGCCGCCGCCCATTGCGGCTTTGACCATGATCGGATAGCCGTATTTATGCGCAAAATCCCGAACTTCTTCCAGTGATTTTATCGGATCTTCAGTGCCTGGAATGGTTTCAAGCCCTGCAGCATGAGCGACTTCTTTTGCCTCAACCTTGTCGCCGAACATTTGGAGCTGTTTAACCGTTGGTCCGATAAATATAATGCCTGCATCTTCGCATTTCTGTGCAAACTCTTCATTTTCAGATAAGAAACCATAACCGGGATGAATAGCATCAGCCCCAGTCATCTTAGCAATTCTGATGATGTCATCCATATCAAGATAGGCATCAATCGGCTTTTTGCCGGCACCGACCAAATAGGCCTCGTCGGCTCTAAAACGATGAACGCCATACTCATCTTCTTTTGCATAGATTGCAACAGTTTTGAGATGGAGTTCATGACACGCGCGGATAATGCGAATCGCAATTTCTCCACGGTTGGCAATCAAGATTTTCTTCATCGATAACACCACTTTCAAAAAATTTAAATTAAATAATTTACATAACTTCTAAATCTCTCTGTCTCCTTTGATCTTTTTGCTTTGATGATATCATCAGCACAAACCCCAAACAAGCAGAAAGAATCCATACGCTGGATCCGCCATATGAAACAAACGGCAACGTCACCCCCGTAATCGGTACTACCCCGCAAACGGCACCAATATTTAAAAATGACTGAGTAAAAAATAACGTTGCCGTTCCGTAGCAAATCAATCTGTAATAAAACACATTTGATTTTGCACCGATGACGATAATCCGAATAATCAAAGTCGCTAAGGCTGCCAAGATAACCAAAACCCCAATAAAGCCAAGCTCTTCGGCTGTCACCGAAAGGACAAAATCAGTATAGGACTCAGGCAAATACCCCCTTTTTTGAATGCCGTTGCCGATTCCTAACCCGAAAATTCCGCCGTTGCCGATGGCAACGTACGAATTGACCAACTGTTTGCCTGAAGTCGCAACGTGCGCAAACGGATCCTGATAGCCTATGAATCTTTGAATCGCATAGGAATGAACGTTTTCCTTCATCCAGGAAACAATGCTGTCCGACTTAAGCAAAAACAGGCCCAACATTACAATTAAAGAGGAGAAAACGAAAAATAAAACGCTGTTAATTTTTCCGTTCTTTCCAGAACAAAGAAAAGATACCGCAAACAAGACGAGCACGATCGAAAAATTGATGCAAAATCCTCCAA
>JBHADD010000226.1:0-7821 GCA_041854925.1 Ligilactobacillus sp.
AAGGAGCATTATTTTGGCAAATACTGCAAATAAACCGAACGATTCGGTTAAAGAAGACTACGATTTGATTGTAATCGGCTCAGGGTGCGCAGGCCTGACGTGTGCGATTCAGGCGCGCGAGCTGGGGGTAAAGCCGGTGATTCTTGAAAAGATGGCGACGTTTGGCGGAAATTCCATGCGCGCTTCTTCCGGGATGAATGCTTCCGAAACAATCGTTCAGCTTAAGCACGGCATTGTCGAAGACTGGCATGACTTCTATGAAGAAACGTACAAGGGCGGAGGAAAGCTGAACGATCCGGAGCTTTTGGAATATTTTGCATCGCACGGAGCGCTTGCGATCGACTGGCTTGCAGCTCACGGCATCGTGCTGGACGATCTGACGATTACCGGCGGCATGAGCAGGATGAGAACGCATCGCCCGAAGAGTCTGGCACCGATTGGCGCGTTTTTGGTCAACAATCTGATGAAGCGCGCCAAAGAACTTGAGATTCCCGTTGCCTGCGGCGTGAAGGCCGAACGTCTTCTGACGGATGAAAAGGGCGCGGTCTGCGGCGTCAAAACGTCCCAAAGAAACGTTTATGCCAAGGCGGTGGTCCTTGCGACGGGCGGTTTTTCCGCTTCAAAAGACCTGATTGCCAAGTATCGTCCGGATCTTAAAGCATACAGAACCACGAACCACGCCGGAGCTACGGGCGACGGAATCAAGCTTGCGGAAGAGGTCGGAGCAGAAGTCATGCAGATGGATCTGGTTCAGGTTCATCCGACCGTTCACCAGGATACGGATCACGCTTATCTGATCGGTGAGGCGGTGCGCGGAGAAGGCGCCGTTTTGGTCGACGGAAACGGCAAAAGGTTCGTCAATGAACTGTCCACGCGCCGCATCGTTTCTGACGCAATCACTGCGCTCAAGGAAAAGAGTGCTTATCTTGTGTTTGATTCGCAAGTCAAAAAACGCGTCAAAGCCGTTGATTTTTATCAAAAACAAGGTCTGGTCGTTGAGGCCAGAACTTTGGAAGAGCTTGCCAAAAAGCTTAACGTCAAGGAAAATGATCTGAAGCAGACGCTTGAAAAGTGGAATCAAGCTGTCGAAAAGAAACAAGACGCTGAATTCGGCCGAAAGACGGGCATGGAACGCAAATTGAATCAGGCTCCTTACTATGCGATTCATATTGCGCCTGCCATTCACTACACGATGGGCGGTCTGCACATCGATAAGCAGACGCACGTTTTGGATAAGAGCGGCAACGTCATTTCCGGGCTGTTCGCATGCGGCGAAGTTTGCGGCGGTCTGCACGGCAACAACAGAATCGGCGGCAATTCGATTTCTGAAACGATCATCTTCGGTCGTCAGGCAGGGATGCGGGCTGCAGCTGAGAGCAAAAATAAATAGGCAAAATGAAGGGCAATCCGCAAAAAAAGCGGGTTGTTTTTTTATTAGAAAAAGATTGCAAAAAAATAAAAAAACAATAAAATATAACTTGGGAGGGGGGAGTTTTAATGAAAAAATATCTTAAGCTAATCGAGTTTTCCGACAAAAAAAGCGTCTGGCTGCTTTTTTTCGTGCATTTTATCATGGCGGGATTCAACGTTTACGTCTCCTTTTTGCTTCAAAAAGGAATTGCTTCCGCAATGTCCGGCAAGGTTTCAGAAGTTTTTGACGCGCTTTGCCTGATGCTTGTCGGCGTCATCATCTATATTTTGACGTATTACTGGTCCGCATGCATCCAGGAAAAGGTCAAAATGACGCTCAGCATGGGAATCGGGGTCAAAATCGTCGAAGACATGTTTGGCACGGATTCCAAGGACAAAACGAGCGGAAACGTTTTGAACATGATAAACAATGATGCTGAGGTGCTTTCTTCCTCATTTATTGCGGGCGTTTTGCCGATGCTTGATTTTTCATTCAACGTTTTGTACGGAATGATCTACATCGTTTGTTTTTCGGTCCCGTACTGTTTTGCGTTTATTGCGATCAGTATCGTCTTTTATTTTTTGAGCAAGTACTTCTTTAAACGAAGCAGCGCGGAAAATGGGGCGTACCTTGGAAAAGACGACGTTCACAAGACTTTTTTGGAAGAAATCAGCAAAGGTTTTCCCGTTTTGCGGAATTTAAAGGTTTTTCCCTGGGCAATGAACGAACACGGAAAATATTTTGACGAAAAACGCGGCAGTTATGAGCGTTACGCGCGCTATGCTTCAGGGAACCAAGGACTGATGGTTGGCGGCGTATACGTTGCTGAAATTATTACGGTTGCTTTGGGCATCGTGCTTGTCAGCAAGGGGATGATTGAAACGGGGACGATGATCGGACTTTGGAATGCTGGCATCGGGTCGATCTTTTACCAATTCCTCTATTTGCCGTATACGCTTGATGCGTTGGCAAGACAGGATGCCTCATACAAGCGAGTTGAACATCAGCTGAACGAAAACGTACCCCAAAAAGCTGAAGTTGTGGCAAAAGCTTGCGACAAAATCGAACTGAGTCACGTTGATTTCGCTTATGAAAATGCAGAGAAGAAAGTCATCGATGATTATTCATTGCTGCTTGAGCGCGGAACCCTGTATTTTCTGGTCGAAAAAAACGGTGCCGGCAAAACGACGCTGCTGAAACTCATCGCAGGAGAACTTTTGTCGACTTCAGGTCAGATCAGATTTGTTTGCCGCGAAGAATCGATCGATTGCATCGGTTCATCTCAGATTTCGTTCGTCCGCAGGAAAGCACGCTTTTTAGAACGACTTTGAAAGAAAATTTTACGCTTGGCAAAAACAACGTCAGAGAAGAAAAAATCAAGGAAGTTTTGTCAGAACTGGACATGTGGCAAAGAATCGCGGACTTGCCGAAGGGACTGGAAACAAAAATCGATGATGAGGGGATGTTTTCCGGATGTCAGATCAGAAGGATTTCGATTGCGCGCGCGCTTTTGGAAGACAAGCCGTTCATTTTCTTGGATGAGCCGTTTTCCGACATTGATGCCAGGAGCCAGGAGATACTGCTCAGGGTGTTGAGAAGAGAAAAAAGAAAACGCGGCATCGTAATCATTGCTCATACCTTTGATCTTATCGAAAAAGAATAAGTTGTCATTTCGCTTGGGGGTGAGAGAAATGACTGAAAGCATTGAGGAAACAGTCACAAAAACGTCCGTTGTCTGGACATGCGCAATTCTTTGCGCGATGCTTGAGTTCTTTCTGGCACGTTTTTTGGCAGGAATTGATGAAAAAAACGGTCTGAACGCTGTTTGGCATTTGATCGGACCATTGCTGCTGCTTTGTTTTGCAATCATCCTGCTGAGGTATTTTGCGGCTGAAAAAGGCAGAATGATCGCGTTTGACTTTGAAAAGAAACTGTCTGATTTTTTGCTGCTAAAAGAAAAAAAGCCTTTGTCAAACGATGATTCGAAGTGGCTGACTTTGGTTTTGTCCGATTGTCAGTTATTTGCTTCAGAAATTCCGCTCACTCTGACGAGCCTGTTGAGCGGAATCAGCTCATTTGTCGCCGCGTTGTTCTTTGGCGTCTTTACATCGGTTCCGTTGACGCTGATTATTATCGTGCTGTCATTGATGTCGTTTTTTGGACACAAAATTTTTGGCAAGCTGATCTTGTCAAGCCAAGAGGAAAAACAAAGCAGCCAGGAAAAATTGCAAACGATGCTGTCGTCTTTGTTCAATGCGAAAGATTATTTGAGAATCAACGACCGAAAGTCATTCGGAGTTGATCTGTTCAGGCGTTCGTATCAGGAATTTTTGGAAAACCAGTACAAAAACAGCATGATTCAGTGGCGTTTGGCAACAAGTTCGGTCTTTTTCGGATTGTTGTTTGACGTGTTGTCGCTTGTCACGGAGGTTTATCTGATCAGCATCAATCAGCTGACTGTCGGACAGTTCATCAGTTTTACGCTTTTGACGAACAGTTTTACCTGGATGTTTTATGAGGCTCCGAGCTATTATGCCGATTTGAAACGCCAAAGGGTTTCTGAAAAACGCATCGAAGGATTTCTGAATCAAAAAGAGGTCAGAGGCATTCAAAAACACGTTGATGATCAACGCGTTGCATTTGACGGAGTCGATTTCTCCTATGAGAACGGAAAAGAAAAGGTTTTGAGCAATCTGAGCTTTTCCTTGGATCTTGCCCAAAACGTCAAGGTTGCGCTTGTCGGGAAAAGCGGCTGCGGCAAGTCGACGATTTTGAAACTTTTAAACGGTGATCTGATTCCTGATTCCGGGGAAATCGTCATTCCCAAAGAATATGGCGATTCAACGGAACGCGTTTCGCTCATTCCGCAGAAAAATCAGATTTTCAAAGGAAGCGTGAAGGAAAACATCCTGCTTGGCAGAAATATTTCAGAAGAAAAGCTGCGTCACGTGACCGAAGTTTTAGGAATTGACGACTTGTGCGCATCCTTTGAAGATCGAATGAACCATCAGCTTGAAAACGGCGGCAAAAACCTTTCGGCTGGGCAACGCCAACTGATTGGAATTGCCCGGGTTCTTGTTGATTTCAAGCCGTTGATTCTATTGGACGAGCCCCTTGCAAATCTTGACGCGCTGATTTATCAATTGCTGCATTTGGCAAAAGAAATCCGCTTCCGGGGACTGTTTGTTCAGCCCTGAATGTTCCAGAAGTTATTCAACGAATTTCTCAGCTGCTCGTTTCCGTGCACGTATTCCAGGTTGTTCCAAAATTGCGGATAGAATTGAACATACCTGCGTTCAGCAAAGCGCTCGTCGATCAGCAAGACGACGCCGACGTCGCGTTCGCCTCTGATGACGCGTCCGGCAGCTTGAAAAACGTTGTTCAGGCCCGGCAGCTGATAGGCATACTGAAAGCCGTCGAAATTTTTTTCATCAAAGTATTTTCTGAGCTCATCCGTTTCGTCGTTTAGCATCGGAAGCCCGACGCTGATGATGGCACAGCCGGAAAGTCTGGTTCCTTTGAGGTCGATTCCCTCGGAGAAGATGCCGCCTAGAACTGCGAACCCGACCAAAGGCTCCTTGGGATTTTCCGCAAAACTTTCTAAGAAAGATCGCCTTTGTTCTTCAGACATGGAGTTTTCCTGAATGATGGTCTTGACGTTTGAAAATGCAGTGCTGAAGGCTTCGTGGAGCTTTTCAAGATAGGCGTACGACGGGCAGAAAACGAGGTAGTTGCCGCAATGGGCCTCAACCATGATCTTGAGTTTTGAAACAATCGTTGGAAGATTTTCTTCTCTTTTGCGGTACGTAACCTGCGTCTTGTCGTCAATCAAGACTTTCAAGTGATTTGAATCAAACGGAGACGGCAAAGAATAAATCAGACTGTCGAAGCCGCCGAGCATTTCTTGATAGTATTCAAGCGGACTGAGGGTTGCAGAAAACAAGATGCTTGATCCGCCGAGGTTTAAGCTTTTATCAAGCAAAGAGGAGGGGTTGAGCGAAAAAATTTTTAAATCAAGCAACCGGTTGTTGTTATCATAGACAAGTTTCGTTCTGAAAGTTTCATTGTAAAATCCGTTGATTTTAACGAATGAATAGGCTTTAAAAAAGCAGTTCAAAAGATTGGGGTATTGGCTTTGGTCGGGATTGTCGCGCATCCATTCTTGGGTGAAGTCGATGAATTTTTCAAGCGGATCAAGCAGGCTGTCGAGCTGTTCTTTCATGATCAAAGTCGCTTGATTGAATTCCTGCATGGGTTTTTTGAGCGTTTCAAAGACTGCCGAAACATCTTTGATCTTTCTTTCGATATTGTTCGTGCGGGCGAGTTTTTTGACGTCCGATTCGGCAAGAAGAAATGATTCTTCCAAAAGGCTTGAGGTGTACATTTCCTTTGATCTTGAGACAAGGTTGTGAGCTTCATCGATCAAAAAACAGCAGTCCGGCTGCTCGTTCGTAAAAAAGCGCTGCAAATAGACCAAAGGATCAAAAAGATAGTTGTAATCGCAGATGATGACGTCGCAAAAAAGACTGAGGTCAAGCGAAAATTCAAACGGATCGACCTGATGCAGTCTGGCATAGCGTTCGATGACGTCTCGCGTAATCATCGTTTCATGTTTCAAAACGTCCTGCATGGCCGGGCGAATGCGATCGTAGTAGCCGATAAAATAAGGGTTTTGATCGTCCGGCAGATCTTTTTCCTCGTCAAACGTAAGCTTGTCTTTGGCAGTCAGCGTAATTGAACGAAGATTGGGCTTCATCAACGCAATCGCGTCCTCGCAGGATTTGCGCGTGCTTTGCTTGGCAGTGAGGTAAAAGATGCGATCGCATTTTTTTTCGCCCATGGCCTTTAAAGCAGGAAAAAGCACTGAAACGGTTTTTCCGGTTCCGGTCGGAGCTTCAACGAAGAGACGTTTTTTCGAAGCGATGGTCTTATAGACGCAAACGGCCAGCTCGCGTTGGTTTTTTCTGTATTTATCAAAGGGAAACTTGAGCATTTTGAGGCTTTCTTGCCTTTGTTCACGCAGAACGTTTTCAAGTTCGAGCCACTTTTGATATTCGGACACGGCCCGGTTGAAAACTTCTGAAGCTTCTTTGTGCGTGACGACAACGGTTTTTTTGGACAATTGTTCCGTTGTCGTTTGAAAATACAGCAAAGTAACCTTCATTTGTGCCAAATTAGATTCTTTCATTAAAATATGAGAATAAATCTTTGCTTGAGCGAAATAAAGGGTTAAAATGTTATTAGGAAGTTCTGAGAAATCAAATGATGAAGTCTTTATTTCCAAAACTTCATCGACGATGCCTCCCGTTTGATGAAGTCCATCGGCGCGTCCGTGGATCAAAAGGGGCGTTTTTCCTGCGGTAATCTGCATTCTCAGGTCTGTTTCGATTGAAACATCGTCATCCCATGATGCTTGAATCATTCGATGGATTCGTGAACCGTCAAGCGCGGTATTTTGGCGTCCGGCTCCGCTTGATTTCAAGTCCCCTGATTTCAAAGAAAACTCAACGAGTTCCCGAACGCCAATTGACTTTATTTTCACTGTAATCATTCCTTTAAATGAATTGTATCAGAAAACAGAAAGTAGGAAAACATTGTGATTAAATCAATTATAAGAAATTTCGCAAGTTATGATAAATAATATCAATTAATGTGTTAAAATTGGAAATGTACGCTATTTTTGCATTTCCGAGTTTTGAATATAATGATATACGGCAAAAATATAGTCATACTTGAATATATTTGTTAAAGGTGAAGTTTGTAATGGAAAAAGAAAAAAGAAGGGCACTTGGTCACAAGGCGATGAACCTGTTTCAAATCGAGATGTTTCACATCGATCAAGATTCCGAATTGTTCGAAACGTCCCCGAAAGAATCGCCGGGTACCGGCACACGGAAAGCAAAAATCTTCGTAAATGAAGAAAATTTATTATACAGAATCAGACAGTTCGGCGAAGACGACAAAATCGGCGTGCTGAATTTTGCCAACCCGTTTGTTCCGGGCGGACATTTTATGGATGGGGAAAGCGCACAAGAGCAATGGATCTGCCGAAACAGCTACTTGTTTCCTGAACTGCGCAAGTTCAGACGAACGTACTACTATAAGAATGAACTTGATCCAAAAAACGGGTATATCAGTCCAGCATTGATTTATTCGCGTCATGTCAAGGTTTTACGTGATGAAAAAGAAGACAGAATTTTGCCGGATCCTCGCTATGTTGATTTTGTCTCAATTGCGGCACCGAACGTGAATTTGATCAGACAAAAATGCGTAAAATTTGATTCAGCAACGTTGTATAGTGATATTTTTGAAAAAATTGTTCGTATTTTGCGTGTTTTCAAGATTCATGAAGATCGCAATCTTATTCTCGGAGCATTTGGCTGCGGAATTTTTGGCAATGATCCGAAGAT
>JBHADD010000227.1:0-2951 GCA_041854925.1 Ligilactobacillus sp.
ATCTCTCCAAATATAATAGTCACGGTATTTTGAGTTCTTTGATTTTTTAGCTTCGATGAACCATGAATGTTCATCGGAAGTATGATTAACGACAAGGTCCATCACGATTCTGATGCCGCGCTTGTTTGCCTGAGCAATCAATTCTTCCATGTCGCTCATCGTTCCGAACTCTTTCATGATATTTCTGTAGTCAGAAATATCATAACCGTTGTCGTCGTTTGGAGAGCTGTAGACCGGCGAGAGCCATATTGCGCCGATTCCCAGCTTTTCGAGATAGTCCAAACGCGAAATGATTCCTTTCAGATCTCCGATTCCGTCATTATTTGAATCCTGAAAGCTGCGCGGATAAATTTGATATACGGTCACTTTTTGCCACCATTTTCTTTCCATTGTCAAACCCCTTCTCTCAAAAAATATCTCGACTATTATATTGTAAGCGCATACCGCATTTTATGCAACCGGTTTCTCGCTTTGGGCGTTTTTTGCCTTTTATTCATTTTTTATGGATATTTTCAGTAAAAAATGAATAATTAATTATTTTATGTTGCTTTTTCTGAATATTAGCGTTATTATAAAGGCATTAATTTAACGGAGGCTTATGGTTATGGAAAAAGAAAAAGTTGTTTTAGCATATTCTGGCGGTTTGGATACTTCAGTTGAAATCGCATGGCTCAAAAATAAAGGTTATGACGTTATTGCCTGCTGCATCGATGTCGGAGAAGGAAAAGACCTTGAGGAAGTCAAACAAAAAGGTCTTGCCGTTGGTGCCGTCGAATCGATCGTCATCGATGCCAAAAAAGAATTCGCTGATGAATATTGTCTGCCGGCGCTCCAAGGTCACGCATATTATGAAAACAAGTATCCCCTCGTTTCTGCTCTCTCACGTCCTCTCATCGTCAAGCACCTGGTCGAAGTTGCCAAAAAATACGGTGCAACGGCGATTGCTCACGGATGTACCGGCAAGGGCAACGATCAGGTTCGTTTTGAAGTCGGCATTCACGCTTTAGCTCCTGAAATGAAGATTGAAGATCCAATCAGAGAGGTTCATTGGTCAAGAGAAGAAGAAATCGACTATGCCAAAGAAAACGGCATTCCGGTTCCGATTACAAAAAAGAGCCCGTACTCGATCGACGAAAACCTTTGGGGACGCGCAAACGAATGCGGTATTCTCGAAAATCCATGGAACAGCGCACCTGAAGATGCTTACGCAAGAACAAACGCCCTGGAAAATACGCCAAACGAAGCAGACGTCATTACGCTGACGTTTGAAAACGGCATTCCGGTCAAACTCAATGATGAAGCGCTTCAATTGGACGTTTTGATCCAAAAACTCGACAAGCTGGCCGGCAAACACGGAATCGGTCGAATCGATCACGTTGAAAACCGTCTCGTTGGCATCAAATCGCGCGAGGTCTACGAATGTCCGGCTGCTACCGTTTTAATGGCTGCACATAAAGACATCGAAGACATCACGCTCGAAAAAACTTTGGCACACTTCAAGATCTACATTGAAGACAAGCTGGCAGACGTCATCTATAACGGTCTTTGGTTCTCGCCTTTAATGAATTCTCTGCTTGCCTTCATCAAAGAAAGCCAAAAAGACGTTAACGGCACGGTGCGCGTCAAGCTTTTCAAAGGCAACGTCATTTGTGAAGGCAGAAAGTCCGCCAACTCGCTTTACGATGAAAAACTTGCAACATACACTTCAGCAGACGAATTCGACCAAGAAGCAGCCGCTGGATTTATCAAGCTTTACGGCCTGCCGACACAAGTTTATGCTCAGGTTCATCAAAAGGGTGAGAAATAATGAGTACGAAAAAACTTTGGGGCGGACGCTTTGAAGAAAGTGCCGCTGCCTGGATCGACCAATTCGGAGCATCGATTTCGTTTGATCAGCTGATGGCAAACGAAGACATCGAAGGTTCGCTTGCTCACGTCAAAATGCTTAATGAAACAGGAATCTTGACCGAACAAGAAGCAACCGAAATTGAAAACGGACTTCTTTCATTGAAGGATGATCTGTCGGCAGGGAAGCTCGAATTCTCCGATCAAAACGAAGATATTCACATGAACATCGAATCCCTGCTGACGAAAAAAATCGGACCCGTTGCCGGAAAGCTGCACACGGCAAGAAGTCGCAACGATCAAGTTGCAACAGATTTCCATCTTTACGTCAAAAAGAGAACGGCTGCAGTGATCTCAGAACTCAAAAAGTTGCAAACGGTACTCGTTGCCAAGGCTGAGGCAAACGTCGAGACGATCATGCCGGGCTACACTCACATGCAGCATGCGCAACCTATTTCTTATGCGCACTACCTGCTCGCATATTTTGAAATGTTCAAACGTGACGTCGAACGTTTCGAGTTCAATCAAAAACATACCGACGTTTCGCCTTTGGGATCCTGTGCTTTGGCTGGGACGACTTGGCCCATCGACCGTTTCTTCACCGCTAAGGAGCTTGGCTTTGCAGATGTTTATGCAAATTCGCTCGATGCAGTGTCCGATCGCGATTTTGCGCTTGAATTTCTGAGCAATGCCTCCATTTTGATGGTTCACCTGTCGAGACTTTGCGAAGAACTCATCTACTGGTGTTCATACGAATTTTCATATATTGAAATGTCGGATGAATACTCAACCGGAAGTTCAATCATGCCTCAAAAAAAGAATCCTGACATGGCCGAACTTATTCGTGGCAAATCCGGTCGTGTTTTCGGAAATCTGATGGGCTTGCTGACGGTCATGAAAGGCCTCCCGCTTGCATATAACAAAGACATGCAAGAAGACAAGGAAGGCGTCTTCGATGCAGTCAAAACGATCATTCCCAGCATCAAAATCATGACGGGAATGATTGAAACCTTGACCGTCAACAAGGAAAAGATGCAAAAGGCAACCGAAGACGATTTTTCAAACGCGACCGAACTTGCCGATTATCTGGCCGGAAAAGGCATCCC
>JBHADD010000228.1:0-7646 GCA_041854925.1 Ligilactobacillus sp.
GTTTCCCTGCTTGCTCGTGCTGTTTCCGTTTCCGCAAGCCGAAAATAACCCGGCCGACAATAAAAGAACTGATGCCCATAACAATTGTTTTTTCACAATTCTACCCCCTGATTGTGGAATTTTTTGATTAATTTTACATTAGCAGGAAACACTATCTTTTGCAATAAAATTATTTTTTTATAATTAATAGCTAATGAATTGTGTACAACCTATTTTATTTCCAATGGACTCTGCAGCGCTGAATTTGACAAAAAAGTTATCAAAATTGAAAAATGCCGGATAAAATCGTCGACTTGCAACTTCATTTGTTTGGAATTTCATTTACATTTAAGTCAATAAGAAAACGGGACTTTTTTCCAGCCTCTTCTTGACATCAACGCGAAAGATCGAAGTAATTTGTTGGCATCTTCAAAGCATTGACTTTGTTGATGTTCTTGTACTTTCCAGTTAACAATTCGCTGACCGTTGCAGTGTCGCTTCCGTCTTTTGCATCGATTGCAAAATTTATCTTATAACTCTTTGGCATATATGTCTTTTTATCAACATTGATTCTATATTTGAAGTTCTTGAAATTTAATTTCTTCAAATCACTGTACGTTACGCTTGATGCAGTGGTGCTTGCGCTATTCATATATTGCTCAAGAATTTCTCTCTTGAGTTTCTTGGTAAATTTCTTGCCGGCATCAAAAGTAAGAATATACTCGTTGCCTTTTTCCTTGACGTCCATGTCAACGTCATTATCCTTCATCATATTGAGGTACTTGGATGGAGTATTGGTTACGTTCTTTGACATCAGGTCGTACTTGACGGACTTTGTTACGTCTTGTTTGTACCATTCTGAAGCGTAAGGAACCTTAACGTAAACGTTTTTTTCGTCACACATTGCCGTGAGCTTGGTTTTTGAACCACCGTTGCTGATGACCGTCTCAACCTTTGATGCTGCCGGATCTTTCGTAAACGTTACGTCCAGATCCATCAAAATCTTCTTGGAATAGCCATCCGCCTTGGCATTTACGCTAATGTTGCTGTCCAATTCGCCACTCTTGATCTTGCTTTGACTGCCAATCGTCTTTTGCAAAATCTTTTCCTTATTTAGGCCGCATGCACTCAAGCCTCCAACCATCAAGAGAATGGCAACTGCCAACATAACTTTTTTCTTCAAAATACTTCCCCCTATTTTCGAAATATTTACGAAAGATATATTATCAAAATTTGTTTACGTTGGCAATAGAGATATGTTTTTATAACCAAAAAATAATTATATTGTGTACAATCTATTTTTTATGTGGCCGTCATTAGCGTTTCTTTTATAAAAGACAGTGCTGCGAAAGTTTTGCGAAAAAGGAATTCTTCGAAACCCAATTTTTGTGCCGTGCGGTTCGATTGACTGGTAAAATGGCCGTTTCGTCCGTAAATTGAATGAGTGGGGGATACCCGTATAACGGTATAAATTGATAAAAAAAGAGCCTAGTGCTCATCTCCTAGGTATAATTAAATCACCTAACAAAATAATACTAGGAGGATGAACAAATGGCTCAAATAAATATTACCAAACTTGGTGTAAGCTAAATCAAAATAAAAATCAAGCCCCCCATCTGTATCAGATTCAGGTGACGCATGCGCTGATTTCTGGGACTCCAACAGAAGATTTTTATCACGTTTTCAGTGATGCACACCATGCATTTAACCGCAACGTCAGCTCAAAAACAGGGATTGTCGCCATAAGCTCTGCATTTTCCCACAAAAAAAGCATTTGCCCCGCCTTGGAGCAAACGCCCTGTTACTTTTGAATCATTTCGTACAAATCTTTTGGAACCTGGTCAAACAACGGCGACATTTCACCGACAACGGTGATGTCCAATCGGTGCATGGCACGCGAGCAGATCGTGTAGACCAGCTGGCGTTCATCTTCTTCATGATAGTTTTCCTTATTGGCATTCCACATGATGACGGCATCAAATTCCAACCCCTTTGCCAAGTATGAAGGGACAACAATCGTTCCGGGCACGAGGCGCTGATTTTCGGTTCTGATCAGCGTTGCCTTGACGCCTTTGACGTTAAGCTGTTCGGTCAACCATTCGCATTCCGAAAGCGACTTGCAGATGATGGCAGTCGTCAGCTTCAAGGCATCGTTTTGAAGCAAACGTTCTTTGACGTCTTCAACGAGGCGTTCCCTGTCAGCATCAATCGTCATCGTCGGCAAGGATCCGTTGCGGTTAAATGCGGCAACTTTTTCGCCATCGACAAGCACTTCCTTGGTAAAATCGGTAATCTGCCTGGTTGAACGATACGATTTTGTCAGCTGAACCACGTTGGTCCTGTCCTTGTCAAACATCGTCGAAAGCTCAGACAGCAGGCTGTGGCTGTTTTCCTTCGTGAAAATCGCCTGATTCAGATCGCCGAGCATCGTGAAGTGGGCGCGCGGAAATTCCGTCTTGAGATATGCAAGCTGGTATGCCGTATAATCCTGGATCTCATCGATGAAGACGTATCGCATTCTGATGTCGCCCTTCTTGCCGGTGATGCGGTCGTACAGATACAAGAAGCAGGACACGTCCGTCATCGGCAGACTGCGCTTTTTGATTTGATCAATCGTGTTTTCGACCCCTTTTTGCCATTCGTCATCCGAAACGTCGAACTTTGAAAGATCGAGCAAAGAAGGAACGTGTCGCAAAAAATGAACGTACTGAGCATTGACGTTCAAAAAACGTTTCCTGACGATGGTGCGCTTGATTTTCATGAATTCCTTCGTCACGTATTGCTTGCACAAAAAGAGGAGTTCCTTGTCGCCATCGACAAAGTTGCGCGGATGATCGCCGTACAAAGCATTAAGTTCCTGTGCTGGCAAATCCTGAACGGCTTTTTGAACGCGATCGGTTCTGGCTTCCTGCCCAACCCTTGAACTCAAGCGTTTGAGCAGTTCTTCCTGCGTTGCTTCCAAGCGATTGCCAAGATGATAATTTTCATTAAAGCTATAGTAAATCGACTTGATTTCCTTGCGCGAGAAGAAGATTTCGCCGTTGTGCATGATGTTTTTGAAACGCATCCCGTTTCTTTCCAAATAGTTTGAATATGCGGTCGTTGCGTCAAAAAACTTCAAACTGTCCTTGATGACCCTGATTTTCTTGTTTGTTCCGTGATTATCTTCTTCAAAACGTTCCTTGAGCGTTTCGACGTGCATCTTCGGAAGGCGGTGCTGGGTATACTGGTAGTAGGTCATCTGTACCATGTTGTGTTCGCCGAGTTCCGGCAAAACCTGATCGATGTAGTCGTTGAACAGCTGATTGGGCGAAAACAGGATGATCTGACCGGAATTCAAATTGCCACGATAACGATAGAGCAGATAGGCCACGCGCTGCAGCACGGCCGACGTTTTTCCGGAACCGGCTGCCCCCTGAACGAACAGCAGATCAGACTTCGTATCGCGGATAATCTTGTTTTGTTCTTTTTGAATCGTCGTAACGATGCTCTTCATTTTGACGTCGGAAGATTCATCCAAAACCTCAAGCAGCATCTGATCGCCCACCGTTTCATCCGTGTCAAATACAGTCAGAATCTTGCCGTCATCGACCATGAACTGGCGTTTCAGGACCACGTCAACCTCGCGCTCCCCGTCAGGCGTCGCATAAGTGGTTTTGCCAAGGCCTCCATCGTAATAAACGCTTGAAATCGGCGCACGCCAATCGTATACGAGAAATTCGTCCGGACCGTTCGAAAAAGTCGCCAATCCGATGTAAATTGTTTCTTTTTTGTCTTCGCCCTGTTCGATCAGATCGACGCGCGCAAAATAAGGCTTCTTTTCCATCCGTTCAAGAATTTCCAAACGATGCGCCGCCTGATTGCGACTGTTTTCGCGTTCTTCAAGCTGCATCTGCTGCTGCCTGACGGTCAAAGCCGTTTCCATCATGCCGGAATACGTCCCCGTTTTGATGCGAACGTTGTTTTTGAAATCAGCCTGAATCGCCTTGGTATCGGCAGATGCCCTGGAAATTTTCTTTTTGGCGGTTTCTTCTTCATTTTTTATTTTTTCAACGACGTAATCCATGCGCTTTTGTTCTTGTTCTTTGATGATGTCGGCCATTTGAACGCTCCCTTTTCAGAAATTTTCAGTAATCTATTTTAGCATATTTCTCCCTTCAAAGTGAAATTAAAGTCTTTTCAAAACGGTCATTCTTCAAGAAAAAATCGATATAAACTGATACAATAAAGAAAATAATCAGAAAGGATGATTCCATGGATATCTCATTAATGATCACAGTCATTGCAGCCTTTGCAACGCCTATGATTCTGTCACGTTTCAACATCAAACTTCTGCCGACGTCCGTTGCCGAAATCATCGTCGGCATCATTATCGGCAAAAGCTGTCTCAACCTGGTGCACATCGATTCGATTCTGAACAGCATGTCAACGTTCGGCGTAATCTTGCTGTTATTTTTGAGCGGCATGGAAATCGATTTTTCGCTCTTCAAGAAAAACAACGCTCCGTTGACGAAGCTCGAACAAAAGCAAGCAGACGACACGCCCAAAATCACGCCGGTCCAAGTCGCCGTCCTGGCATACGCTTTGAGCTTTGTCGCAGCTTTTGCGCTTGCATTTCTCTTTAAATTCACCGGCCTGTTCACGAACGTCCTGCTGGCAACGATTCTTTTTTCGACAATCGCGCTTGGCGTCGTCATTTCAGTTTTGAAGGAAAATGAGCTTCTGTCAAAGCCGTTCGGTCAGACGATTCTTCTGATTGCGGTTTTAGGCGAGGTCGTCCCGCTGCTTTCCTTGACGATCTACAGCTCCATCGTTGCAGGAAGAGGAAGTCAGATTTGGCTCATCGGCCTGTTGTTCATTGCCGGCGCCATGATTTTCAGGCACTTTCGCTGGTTCTTCCCGGCTCTTTCCAAATTTAACAAATCAACCACGCAAATCGACATGCGTTTGTCGTTTGCAGTCATCATCACTCTGGTCGTCCTGGCTGAACACGTCGGTGCAGAAAACATCTTGGGCGCATTCGTTGCCGGCATCGTCATCAAGCTTCTTTCTCCGAGCGAATCCACGCAGCAAAAGCTGGATGCGATTGGATACGGCTTTTTGATTCCTTTCTTCTTCATCCTGACCGGAGTCAAGCTCGACATTCCGAGTCTTTTGGCGGATCCAAAGACGATCGTTCTGATTCCGTTGTTCTTTTTGGCGTTCGTCTTGGCCAAGCTTCCGGCCTTCTTCGGACTGCGGCTGCGTTTCAAACGCCAAAACGCCTTGGCCGGCTCGATTCTTTCCGGAACGACGATTACGCTCGTTTTGGCAGTTTTGACGGTTGCAGAAGACCTTAAAGTCATCACGAGCCAGCAATCAGGCGCGTTCCTCATTGCCGGCATCCTGACCTGTCTTTTCGGTCCGCTTTGCTTCAACCGCCTCCTTTCGTCCGAACCGGAAGACATGAAGAAAACAACGGTTCACATCATCGGCGCAAACCTTGTGACGATCAACGCCGCAGAACGGCTCAATTCGGACTGGTATGACGTTTCGATCTATACTCATAAACAAGAAAACTACGATACCTACCGCTACAAGGGCAACGTCAGCTTTCTAACAAGCATTGATCCGAAGGACTTGATTGACAGCTCTGTATTTGACACGAATATCCTGGTCCTTGGCTACACCGACCCGCAGATGAACGTCAACCTGGCTCTGAAAGCCAAGGAATACGGAGTCAAGCGCGTCATCTGCGAACTGGAAAATACAGATCCGCAAAGCATGTCCGAGATGGATCACAAACTGGCTTCTGCCGGCGTCGAAACGCTCAATATTTTCGACACGAACGTCGGTTTAATGAGCGCCGTCATCGAAACACCGTCAACACTCCAGATGATTACCGGCAATTCGCGCCTTTACGAAGTCGTCGTCAACAATGCCAAATTTGACGGCATCGAAGTCAGTCAGATTCCGTTCGTCGAAAACATCACCATCAGTCGTATTTTCAGAAACGGCAAAGCAATTTCTCCGCACGGCTCGACTCAGATTCGACTCGGAGACCACATTTTGTTCTCCTGCGACAAAGACGTCATGCCAAGACTGCGGGCCGTCTTGAGCAAAATGAACGAGTAGCACGTTTTTTCCGATGATGATATACTTCTTTAGGAGGATTTTTAATGAGCTATAAAATATATCTGGTAAGACATGGACAAACGATTTTAAATCGCTATAATCGAATGCAGGGGTGGTGCGATTCGCCGCTCACCCAAAAAGGCATTGAAGATGCGCATGAAGCAGGTCGGCGCCTCAAAAAAATCAAATTTGCGTATGCGTTCCACAGCGATACGACGCGAGCAATGAGAACCTGCAACTATATTTTGTCCGAAAACGACAATGAAACGCCCGTTCCGATCACGCTTGAAAATTTCCGTGAACAAGGCTACGGCTATTACGAAGGATCCGATTCCAATCAGGCCTGGCTGATGATCGGCGCCTCGCATAACTGCCGCACTTTCAAGGAACTGATCTCGACGTATTCGATTGAAGATGCGCGCGATTTCTGCAAAGAAGCTGATCCGTTCCACCAGGCCGAAAACAACCAGGAATTCTGGGAACGCGTCGGAAATGGTTTTGAATATCTTGACAAGATTGCAGATGACGGCTGCAACATTTTGATCGTCAGCCACGGAACGACGATCAGAAGCATCGTCCACCGCTTTGATCCCGAAGTCGATATCACCGTCAGTCCCGAAAACGGTTCAGTGACTCGCTTGACGGTTGACGGAACCCGCGTTTCAGTCGATTACTACTCGCACTATTTGAACACGGACGAATACTGACCTGCTCGTTTGCATCAAAGCAGCAATCACGCTCTGCATTTTACATTAACGTGCCGTCATGCACGCAAGGAGGAAAAATTATGATCGACAAAGGTCTTGCAAAAAGTCCGACGACAAAAATCTATCTCGCTACGCCATGGTTCAACGACGTTCAAAAAGAACGCGCCAAAAAAGCGCGCGAATATCTTAACCAAAACGAAACCGTCGGCGTTATTCACTTCCCGTTTGACTTCCAATACAAGGATGCGACCGTGGACAACGATCCGGAAGGCGTCTTTGGAACGCCTGAATGGGTTGCTGCCACGTTCCAAAACGACTGCACTGCCGTTGCAACAAGCGACATCGGCGTTTTCCTGTACGATCTCGACAACATTGACGACGGCTGCGCATATGAGCTTGCTTTGTTCCGCAGCCAGCAAAAGCCATGCGTGGTCATCCCGTTCACTGAACGCGACCAGGAAGACGTCGAAATCAATCTCATGATTGCCGGTGCTGCTACGACGTGGATCAAACAAGAAGATTTTGAAAGTCTAAAAACTTTTAACTTCAATCATCCGCAGGCAAATCCTGTGCCTCCGTTCAAGGTTTTCTAAAATAATTTTTGATCGAGAGGTCGGGAAAAATATTCCTCAAATTAAAAACCGAATGACTGCAATTAATCGCAGTCATTCGGTTTTTGCGTATCGCCTGCCATACCGGAAATTCCTCCATGCAACAAAACGTGTCCGTGATTTTGACGTGCTGATTGAGCGTGTGCTGCATTTGTCAAAATCACTGCCGCTTACGGACACATCGCTGAAAATGGTCTTTCTGTCCGTAAATGGCCGTTATGGTTATCGTCTGTCA
>JBHADD010000229.1:0-3886 GCA_041854925.1 Ligilactobacillus sp.
CCTACCTGCTGATTTCCGTCATTGAAGGCATTCTTTCTTCAATCAGCGGATCGCAGACGTTAAAAGCCGATGCCTTCAACAATCTTTCGGGTATCATCTCGACCGTGCTTTTGATCATCGGCATCCACATTGCCTCTGATATTGATGACGATGACATTGCCGGCATCCCGCTTCCCAAAATTTCGCTGCGAAAAACCGGCAATGATCAGCGCATTCAATTTACTCGTTGGCGTTACGAAACGATCTTCACGCTCGTTACCGGCATCATCATGATCGTCATCGCTTCAGGCGTTATCGTCAACGGCATCAAGGCGCTGATCAATCCGTCAGAGCGCATCGTTCCCCAGCCGATTGCTCTGCTTGGCGCCGCAATTGCAAGCATCATCATGGTTTTGATCTGGATTTACAATAAAAGAGCCGGACTGCGCCTGAAAAATGCAGCACTGACGGCTTCTGCCAAAGACAGTCTGAGCGATGCTTTTACCAGTATCGGAACGCTTTTTTCAATCGGCGGCGCTTTGCTTTTCAACGTTGCCTGGCTTGACGGAGCTGCCAGCATCGTTGTCGGAATTTACATTTTTTACTCAGGACTCTGCATTTTCACGGACAGCAGCTTGAATCTTGCCGATTATTTCGATCCCAAAGCCGAAAAACAATTCAGGGAATATATCGAAAAAATCGACGACATCACGGAAGTCGACGAGCTCAAGGCACACTACAACGGAAATCTCGTTACTCTTGACGTGGTGGTCATCGTTGATGGTACAATGAGTGTCTTGGAAAGCTATCGTCTTGGCGAAAAAATCGAATCGCTGATGCTGAAAAATTTTGGCATAATCGATACGGACGTTTCGTTCATCCCCGATTCCGCTTCAGACGACAACGACCACAAAAATCGCATCAGACGGAACAGAAACCGTTTGTGAATACCACACGATCGAAAGGGGAATCTTCTCTTGGATTCTGAAAAGAAAAAAGAGCAGCAGCGCGTCGATTACGTTATCGGCCGCATCAAGGAAAAAATCAAAGCTACGGAAAATGAGCTTGAAAAAGCACACGAAGAAACGTCTTCCGTCGAAAAAAACTACGTTCAAAATGCCAGAATCAATACGTTTGAAGTCGATGATCGCATGGAAACAAACGCAGAGGTTCAGCAACAAAAGCAGCTTGTCGCAAAAAACGTCGAAAACGAGCGCATTTTAAAACGGGAACTCTCAAAGCTCAATCTTTTGAAAGACTCGCCTTATTTCGGCCGCATCGACATCCTTGACCGAGGCGAAGAAAAACCTGAATCGCTTTACATCGGAACGGCCTCTTTTGCGGAAAATAATCGTGATTTCCTCGTTTACGACTGGCGTGCTCCGATTTCTTCGATTTTTTACAATGGCACGCTCGGAAACGTTCAGTATGAAACCCCGATGGGGATGCAAACGACCGAACTCGTCAAAAAAAGACAATTCACGATCGTCGACGGCAAAATCAGACATATGTTTGATACCAACGAAACCATCGGCGACGAAATGCTGCAGGCCGTTTTGGGCGAACACAGCGATGAATACATGAAAAACATCGTTGCTACCATCCAAAAAGAGCAAAACGACATCATCAGGGACACGACACATGACCTGCTGTTGGTCCAGGGTGTTGCCGGAAGCGGCAAAACTTCCGCTATTTTGCAGCGTATTGCCTTCTTGCTTTACCACAGCAACCGCAAACTTTCTGCCGACAAGATCGTTTTGTTTTCTCCGAATCTGTTGTTTTCGCACTATATCTCAGAAGTTCTGCCAAGTCTTGGCGAACGCAACATGCGGCAGGTCACGCTTGCTGAATTTTTCAGTCGCAGATTCCAGGGACTGCACGTCGAAACGCTTTTTGAGTGCTATGAAAACAGCCCGTTGCTGACTCAAAAACAGCTTGACGTGCGCCGGGTCAAAGAATCCGCCGAATTCATGCAAAAAATCTTCACTTACGCAACAACATTGGAACCAAAAGATTTAAAATTTTCCGATATGACTCTTCCTGACGGTCAGGTCATCTTCTCCGCAAAAGAGATCCAAGAAATTTTTGCAAAGCTTCCAACTGCCATGAAACAAAAGGACAAGTTCCTTGAAATCAAAAATGCCTTGATCAAGCGCCTGAACAGACTCATCAAAACCACCGCACGGTCAAAGAAGATGCGCGCAGCAATCGATCTGCTCTCAGATGAAGAGTATAACGATCTGATCGGAAAGAAACGCAGAAATCATTTTCAAAGTCTCGATCAGGAAGTATTTTACATCGGTGAAAAAATTGCCGAAAGAAAGTTTGCCCAAATCTATGACGGACTTTACAACGGCTTCTTTTTTGACGTTTATGCACAGTACCAGGACTTTTTAACCCGCACGCTCCCCGATTCAGCGCGTGAATTTTCGGAGAACGTTGAATTTCACAGAATCTCTTTAAGCGACTGTGCACCTGTGCTTTACCTGCGCGACCTGTTGACCGGAGGCGGAAAAAATCGTTCGATCGAACATATCTTTATCGATGAGATGCTGGATTACTCGATGGCAACCATGATTTACCTGAAACACGCCTTTCCGAATGCCAAACTCACGCTTTTGGGTGACAGCGAACAAGCTCTCTTCAATCAGCTTGAAGAGCCGAAATCACTGCTTCAAAGGATAGATGAGAGCCTGCAAGTCAAAAACTGCCGCATCATCGAATTGAACACCAGTTATCGTTCGACCAAGCAGATTACCGACTTCATGAAATCGCTTCTTCCAAACGAAAGCGAGATTCGCTCATTTGCGCGTTTTGGGGCTAAGCCGACACTATGCATGAGCAGCCGGAAAAATGCACTCAAAGATTTGAAAACAACGCTTAAGAACGAGCTTGGTCAAGCCGGGACCGTTGCCCTGATTACAAAAAACAAACGGGATGCGGAAGAGCTTTTCTTCAAGCTCAAAAAAGATTTTGACGTCACTCTTTTAGATGATCAGGACGTTTCCGTCCCGTCCGGCATAACGATTCTTCCGATCTATCTTGCCAAAGGCCTCGAATTTGACTCGGTCATCGTTTGCGACGTTACCGAAGAAAAATTTCCGAAAGAAGCGCTCGGCATCTTCTATACCATCTGTTCGCGAGCCATGCATTCACTGACTTTGATCTGCCCGGAACAGATGCCTGAAATGCTTAAAAAGATTCCGCCTGAACTTTATACGGTTTCGTTCATCTTTGAAAAAAATACAGAATCATAATTTATTGTTGCATTCTTCATTCTAATCAGATATACTGAATAGGTAAGTCTGAATGCCACTTTAGCTCAGCAGGTAGAGCATCACCATGGTAAGGTGGGGGTCACCGGTTCAAGTCCGGTAAGTGGCTTAAGTTATGGAAATTACGCGTTTCTACTAGGCACAGAACGTTGATTTAACAGCATTTCAGTTACTAAGCGTTGCTATGTTCTGCTGGCTTTGGTGACACTTTGAAGTGAGATGGAGAGCCGCATTTTGAATATACTATCACAAATACCCTCGGCCGTGAAAGCTGAGGGCATTTGTGTCATTCTTTGAGTTTTTAATCAATCATTTTACGCAGTTCCAACAGGTCATCCTGACTGACAAACTCATTGATGAATTTCTTCACCTTAGATTTATAGTTGTAAATTTTTTGCTTTTCTCTGTTAGCAGCTTTCCATTTCTCGTTGGCTTTCTTTTGTGCATCTGAATTATGCAAACCTCCTTACTAGCCATACGATAGCGATTACCAACACCCCCAGCACCATCACGGCGCCTGGTTGAATCGTGATTTTCAGGCGGAAACGCTTATCGTTGCTTACCTTTTTGATTCTGCATGTTCCTAATAAAAATTTCTTCATGTCTTTTGCAACTTATGGTAAACTGTATAC
>JBHADD010000230.1:0-8652 GCA_041854925.1 Ligilactobacillus sp.
ATTTCAACAGGAAACGTGCCTATGCGTCCAAAAACGGCCTGACCGCAGAACAGTTCCGCAATCAAGCCGTGTCTTGTTAGTTAAAATTTTATATTTGAACTGTATACTTGACAGGACATAGTACACTCAAATCTAATCCGGTTTTTTTGTGTCTGCATGACGCTCGCCTTCCATGATGGAAATATGCAAAATAGTTTGGCGGTAAATTTGATTGAGAACTTGGCGCGCTGATTTATCAATCGCTGCATTTGGCAAAATCGCTGTCGTTTACGGACACATCGATGAAAATTAGGACTTTATCCGTAAACGGTCTGCTCGAAAAATGGCGATTACGGACAAAATGGTCAAAAATGGCCGCTTGTCTGTAAATCTGGATGAAATTTTAGCTGAATTGATTGATCAACACAGTTTCAAAAAAGGTAGTTTTTTCATATGCAAAAATTAAAGAAGCGTGACTTTTCACCAAACTATTCGCAATTATTATGAATGTTTCTTTTTGACTTCTCCCAGTCCGAAGAATGAAAGTAAAACTGCCAGGAAGCCCACCACTGCAACGGACACATTTTCTTCAGCGGACTAAAGCAGGGTATGCTTTTTTATCGCTGCTTTGCAAAATTTGCTGTTGTGCTGAGATCTGTTCTTCAAGCTTCGTTGCACTCAGCCTGTTTGAGATCAGCTTGTTTTTCTTCAAGGATTGCTGTTTTTTTGGTCAAGCTTTTGCTTTGCCGCTTCAAGCGCCTTGCTCATTTTATCAACTTTGCTTGCCGCTACTTTTGCATTCTTAGCAGCCTCAACTTTTTGTTCTTGTGCCTTTCGAACTTCAGTCAAATTGTCAAACTCGCTTTTAAGCTCGGTATTTTTCGCTTTTGAATCGGCCAGTTTCTTGCTGCTTGCATCAAACCTGCTTTGTGCCGTTTTGAATGCGGCATTCGTTGCGGACTGTTTTGCAACGGCATTTGAATAATTCGTTTGTGCCGCATTGTTTTCGGTTTGTGCATTGCTCAATTTGGCTGCTGCCGCATCATCCTCTTTTTGCTTATCGCATCGTTTTTGGCCTGTGCCCCATTAAAATCATGCTGCGCAGAATTCAACGCTGCATTTGCGACCGAATTGACTGCCCCCCGTTCCGATAACTGCTGCTGCCAGCGCAGCAGCGGATGCGATTGTTTTTTTATGGCTCATCCCTCCTTTTATCGTTAAATCGTTCCTTTTTTGACAGAGCTAAACAAGCCGAAAAAAATATCTTCTTGAAAAATTCAGTCCAAATGCACATTCAAAAGCTGTTTTGCGCTAAAAAAGAGCGTTTTTCCGAATCATCGTAAAAACACTCTTTTAAAAAATACAGTTTCCGCAGCCATTGCTGAAAACAAGTCAGCTTTCTGAACTGAGCTCATTATCTCTTTACCAGTAAAAATTTCAATGCATTTGCTTCTAAGACGGCTTTCTTGAAGCTTTTTTGCATTTTATGTTCAGATAAAACGCAAGAGCCAACAGAAGCAAAGCAACCGCCATAATGATCTGAATACCTGAATGCATGATTGCGCGCATCTGCGGCAGCAATTCTTGCGACAAGTTTTTGGCCGATTTCGCATCGCTCAATTTGTTCATCATCGCAAGCGTGATTTTTCCGCCGGATCGTTTGACTCCATGATTCAATGCAACGTTCATCAGCACGCCATAAATCGAGGCCATCAGGGTTTGGCCTAAAATTCTGATCAAAAAGCTGAATGACGTGGCAACTGCCATATCCTGCTTGGATGAGTCATACTGAACCTTGATCTGCAAAACGTTGAAGATCAAACCGACCGCAAACCCGCCAAAAGCTGCAACGATGCACAGAAAGACAAACGAAGCACTGGATTTGGCAACAAGCAGGCCGAATTCCGCAACGGCCAGGGATAAAATTCCGAGATTGACCGCACCGACAAAAGACCACCGCTCGCGAATCGAAGCCGAAAGCTGTGAACCGGCAAAATCAAAGACCGAGGCCGGAATTTGCGTCAGACCACCCATCAAAGCGCTCATTCCAAGCAGTCCCTGTGCCCACAGCGGAATGTACGTGTTGAACGCAATCGAAGCTCCCCAGATAACCGCAAACAAGGTAAAATCCAAAACCAAAAGTCGATCTTTGAAAATATGCAGCGGCATGACGGGATCACTTGCTTTCTTTTCTGCCTGCACCAAACAAAAGCACAGAATGATTCCTGAAACAATCAGACCGCTGACAAGCATTTCCGATTCGTTTCCGATAAACTGAATGCCCATCAAAATGCAAGTCAGACCGCTGACCAACAGAAAAGACCCCAGCCAGTCGACTTTCTTGTCGACGGATTCGACCTTTTCCTTATACGAAAAATGAATAATCGCGATAATCAACAGCCCGATTGGAACGTTGATATAAAAGATCCAGTGCCAACTGAACGAATCGACGATCAATCCGCCGACAAGCGGTCCCGTAATAGAAGCTGCACCGTAGACTGCTGAAACGAACCCAAGGATAACCGAGCGCGTATGCAGATCTTCATAAACGTTCCCGAAAATAATGTACGGAATCGCCCCGAGACCACCGGCACCGATTCCCATCAGCAGCCGAGCACAGACAAAAAACAAAATATTTGGGGAAAGTCCCTCAAGCGCAGAACCCGCTATAAACAAAATCACCGCTAGTTCAAAAGCCTTTTTGTTGCCCATGCGCTCGCCGAATTTGCTCCAAAGCGGCGTAAACACGGACATGCCGAGCAAAAAAACGGAAACGATCAGACCCATGTAGGAAATCCCGTGCAAATCGGCAATAATGGCCGGAAGTGCCGTATTTATAATCGTCGCATCAAGTCCTGACATCACATTGGACAAGAGCAGGCCGATCGTCATTACGTGAATCTGGTTTCGCGTCAACTAAATGCCTCCCTTTGCTTAACGACGATGATTTGCGCGCCAGATTATCCAAAGTTTGAATAAGACGACGCAAACGACGTAATAAAGTACTCCGAGCAAGAGCAGCGTAATTGAAAAACCTTTTCCCGATGCAACCGACATGATTGCGAGCGTAATCAAAAGCGCAACCAACGCAACAACATGAACGATAATCTCAAATTTGGTAAATTTCATTTATGAATAGTCCTTTCGAAAAAAATCAAACAAAAAACATTATAAACTATTTTTGTTATAATTGAAGAAAGATGTCAAAAAAAGGGGGAAAACCGATGAAAAACATTTTGATAACCGGTTTTGAGCCGTTCGGAGGCGAAAAAATCAATCCTTCATATGAAGCTTTAAAACTTTTACCTGAAACAATTGCCAATGCCAAGATACATATTCTCCGCCTACCAGTCGTTTTTGGAAAAAACGGCGCATTGCTTAAACAAAACATCGATGAACTTGATCCGGACATCATTATCTGCGTCGGTCAGGCCGGAGGACGAAGCGGTCTGACGTTTGAAAAAATTGCCATCAACTGTCAAAATGCTTCCGTTCCTGACAACGACGGCAATCAGCCGCATGATGAACCCGTCATTGGACAAGGTCCGGCTGCCTACTTTGCGACGCTCCCGCTTTCTCAAATGATCGTCGCTTGCAAAAAAGCCGGCTTCAAAGCCGAATTTTCATACCATGCCGGAACCTACGTCTGCAACGATACGATGTACCGCCTGCTCCATCTTTTAGCCTCCGGTGCTTCAAAAGCACGTGGCGGTTTTATTCATGTTCCGTTCATGCCGGAACAGGTTCATGACAAAAAAACAAGCTCGCAGTCTCTTGAGGAAACATCCAAGTGCCTGGAATGCGCAATCAAAGCGGCAATCGAAGCAACGAATTAAACCTGAAATTTCAGATTGAGCCTCTTTGGGCATCACAAGGCTTTTTCTTTTTGTCAAATGCAGTGCTGCGAAACACCGGCTCAATCATCAATGCGGCAAAACTGGCTTACGGGCAAAACGCCGATTCTTGGGATTTGACCGTAAATACTTGTCCTCGATGGTTCTCCTGAGTCCCCGTTTTTATCAGTTTTGACCCATGGAAAGAAAAAAAACCTTTTGATTATTCCTGTATACACCAAAGTCCGGATGATTCGCAAACGAATTTTGAATCATCCGGGCTTTTAGTTTGAAGCATATTTTCAAGATCTTTTTGCAATCGATCAGAACGGACCAGGATCTTCTCTGGCCTCGATTGACGTAAATTTATTAAATGCCTTGAGGAAAACCAAATGAACCGTTCCGCGTGCACCGGCACGGTTTTTTTCGATGATGAGCTCAACTTCGCCGGCATCGTTGTCATTTTGTTGACCGGATTTTACATCATCAGAATCTTCTTCGCCTTCTTCGCGCTCATAGTAATCATCACGATAAAGAAACGCCACGATGTCGGCATCCTGTTCGATTGAGCCTGATTCGCGAATATCGGACAAGACCGGCCTCTTGTCCTGACGCTGTTCAACCCCACGCGAAAGCTGCGACAGGGCGATGACCGGAACTGAAAGTTCCTTTGAGAGTTTCTTGAGCTGTCTGGAAATTTCTGAAACTTCCTGTTGGCGACTTTCTTTATTGGATCCTTCAATCAACTGAAGATAATCGATGACGATCAGACCTAGCCCGCCAGTTTCCTTATCAAGCCGGCGACACTTGGCACGAATTTCAGCCATTTTAATTCCCGGCGTGTCATCGATATAAAGCTTTGTTCTGGCCAACGCATCAGTCGCAGCGTAAAGCTTGTCCCAGTCGTCATCATCAAGCTTGCCATCGCGGAGCTTATCTGCCTGAATAGGTCCTCTTGCGCAAAGCATACGATTGACAAGCGATTCTGCGCTCATTTCAAGCGAGAAGATTGCGACCGGCACGTCCGAGTCGATGGCGACGTTTTCGGCAACGTTCAAAACAAATGCCGTTTTACCAACGGCAGGGCGTGCTGCCAAAATAATCAGGTTGTCAGGCTGAAGCCCGGAAATCATCTTGTCGAGGTTTTTGTAACCAGTTGAAAGACCGGTAATATCGCTTTTATTATTCGACAAATCATACAAATGATTGTAAACTTCGTCGACGACTTCTCGAATCGGCTTGAAGCCTGCTTTGTTGCGCCTTTCAGAAACGTCCATGATCTGACGTTCCGCCTCATCAAGGATATTTTCAACGTCATCGTCCTGCTTTTGTGCCAAGGCAATGATATCCGTCGAGGTTCTGATCAGCTGCCTCAAGCGCGATTTTGCAGACACGATTTTGGCATAGTAAGCCGCATTTCTGGCAGAAGGAACCGAGTTGGCCAATTCCGCTAAGTAAGCAACACCGCCGGCATCATCCAACTGATTTTTAGTCTCCAGAGAAGATTTCATAGTCAAGACATCAATCGGCTGATCGGCATCGTTCAGTTCAATCATCGACTGAAACAAAATCTGGTGCTGACGACTGTAAAAATCATCCGGCTCAACTTGTTCCATGACATCGGCCAAGGCTTCCGGATTCAGGAAAATCGCACCCAGAATCGCCTTTTCGGCCCCGATGTCTTGGGGCGGCATGTTGCCCGCTAAAAGATCGTTATCCAAACTGTTCATCCTTTCCGAAAACTTGAATCGCGGTTATTTTTCTGAAATATGAACGCGAATTTTAGCCGTTACGTCATTGTGAAGCTTGACCGGAACGTTGACGTACCCCATTGAGCGAATCGGAGCAGCAAGTTCCATCTTGCGCTTGTCGATTTTCAAACCAAATTGCTGCTGAATTGCTTGTGAAATTTGTTTTGACGTGATCGATCCGAACAAACGGCCGTCGCTTCCGGCTTTCGCCTTCAGCTCAACAACGTAATCTCCTGATTCGAGTTTTTCCTTTAATTCTTTTGCTTCAGCCAAAAGTTCGGCTTCTTTCTTTGCCTCAGCACGTTTTTGACCTTTGAGTTCGCTCATTGCTTGAGCATTGGCACGCTTGGCTTTGCCTTCCTTGATCAGGAAGTTAGCATACCCATCGGCCATTTCCTTGACTTCTCCGCGTTTTCCTTTGCCTCTGACATCTTGTGTAAAAATAATTTTCATTTCAGTTCCTCCGTTTTATTCTTGATTTTCACGCGCGTTTCCAATAATCGTCAGCAGTTCTTCGTGCACGTCAGCAATCGTTTTTCCGCTGATCTGTGTCGCTGCATTTGACAGATGTCCGCCACCGCCCATCTGTTCCATGATGACCTGAACGTTGAATTCACCGTTGCTTCGTGCCGAAATGCCGATCAGATCCTCTTTTCTGAACGTGATCACATATGAAGCCTCGACTCCCGAAACACCGAGCAAAGAGTCCGCAACCTGAGCGGCAATGACCGGATCATATATTTTGCCGTCTTCGCCGCAGCAAATCGCATTGCCGTGTTCATCAAATTCAGTGCGTTCAATCAAATGACTTCGCTGCATATAGCTTGCAACGCTTTCTTTCATGAAGTGCCGTGTCATTCCGAGATCAGCTCCGACCGAGCGCAAGTAGCTTGCGGCATCAAACGTTCTCGTGCCTGTCCGAAGAGAAAACGACTTGGTATCAATAATGATTCCGGTCAGCATGGCCGTTGCTTCAATCTTGTTGATCGGCTCGCCGTCTCGGCCTTGATATTCAAACATTTCCGTGATAAGTTCGCAGGTCGAACTTGCATATGGTTCAATATAGACCAAAATCGGATTATCAGGAAATTCCTCTCCGCGACGGTGGTGATCCATCACCATGACACGATGTTGCATCTTTTCATATAACTCAGGCGAAATCGAAATCGATGGTTTCGAATGGTCGCACATGATGAGCAGGCTGTTCCTTTGAACTTTTTCCAACGCGTCTTTTGGCGAAATAATCGCCCCCTTGATTGCAGGATACTGGTCAAGAGCTTTAAGCAGCCGCAGCACGTCGGAATGAAGATTGTCCTTATCCAAGACGATCCAGCATTTTTTGCCGTTCATGGTCGCAATCCGCCTCAACCCAAGACAGGCACCCATGGCGTCCATATCAGGATAAGCATGGCCCATCACGAAAATATCATCAGATTGCATCATCAGTTCGTTCAGCGCCTGGGAAATCATCCGTGCGCGGACACGCGTCCTCTTTTCCATCGGATTGGTCTTGCCGCCGTAAAAGCGGGCCTGGCCAGCAATTTCTCTGACAACCGCCTGATCTCCGCCGCGTCCCAAAGCCAAATCGAGATTGTTTTGCGAAAGTCGCGAAAGTTCCGCCAAATCGTCTCCGCCATAAGCAATTCCGACGCTGAGCGTCAACGGCGAGTTTCGCTTGGACGTGCGTTCACGAATCACGTCCAAAATCTTGAATTTTTCTTCTTCAAGCTTCTTGAGCGCTCCGGTATAGGCCAAGATAAAGAAATGATCGTCATCGACTCGTTTCAAAAAGATTTCAAATTCTCGTGCCCAATCAGACAACGTATTCGTAATGAAGTTGTCAAGATTTGACAAGTCCTTGTCATTCATGACTTTGGTCACTTCGTCATAATTGTCCAAAAACAGCTGTCCCAAAACGATTCGCGAATCTTCATACTGTTCTTTGATGGCCGCATAATATGAAACGTCCATCAAAAAAACGGCATTTATGTCTTTTTGAACGATGAACGAATATGACTTTCCGTGAAGCTTGACCTCGCTTGCCTTCTTTTCGTCGCGATGGTTTTTGAGCTGATCTGCCAGCTCCTCATCAACTTCGCTCAGACTCTTTCCCAAAATATCCTTGCGCGAAAAATACCGCTGCATATAAGGATTGTACCATTCGATGCGTTCATGATCATCATAAAACAAAATCCCGATCGGCATTTTGATCAACGCCTCCTGCTCACCGCGCTTGATGCGATAAGACAGATCAGAGATATATTCGGACGTATCGGAAGCAATCTGCTTCAAGCCGTTGTAAGCAACAACAAGAGTTATGATGCTTAAAACAAGAATAATCAATCCGAACACTGCATTTAGCATGAAAGCAAATGCAGTGCACAAAACAACTGCCCCAAAAAGAATCAGGGTCAGCTTTCTCAACTGCTCGTTCTTCAAGAACTCTGGAATCTGACTAGACTTGTTTTCAGGTTCTTTTTGCATAAAATCAGCCCCAAAATTTTCTATCTTACAATTAACTGCTCTACCGTACAATTTTACCACATGCGGTTATCATTAAGCACAAAAAAAGGAGAGGCTGGGAAAAAACTATGCCTCAAATTGCAAATCTAATCCGTTTTTTTGTGTATGCATGACGATCGCCTTCCATGATGGAAATAACCCAAAATAGTTTGGCGGTAAATTTGACTGAGAGCTTTGCACGCTGATTTATCGGTCGCTGCATTTGGCAAAAGCCCTGCCGCTTACGGATACATCGATGAAAATGGATACTTTGTCCGTAAATGGTTTGCTCTAAAAATGGAGATTACGGACAAAATGGTCAAAAATGGACGTTTGTCCGTAAATCTGGATGAAATTTTAGCTGAAATTATTGATCAGCATCATTTCGAAAAGATAGTTTTTTCTCATGAGAAAAATTAAAGAAATGCCTTACGAATTCAATCGAAAATAGACCGCCTTCGTTCAGCATTTCTTTTAATTCAAGCTAGGAAGAAGAATTTTTTCCCAGCCTCTCCAATAATTATTCGTTCGCGTTTTTAAACCAGCCGTGCTTACTGAAGAATGCATACATATCATTTAGGAAAAAG
>JBHADD010000231.1:0-7641 GCA_041854925.1 Ligilactobacillus sp.
ATGTCTAAGAAACAACCATTTTCCGTCCTTCTCCTAGGCAGCGATACCGGTGAATACGGACGTACATATCGCGGACGAACCGATACCATCATGGTAGCGGCCGTAACCCCGAGTCAAACGACGCTCGTATCGGTTCCGCGTGATACTTTGGTTCATATTGAAGGTCATCCCGGAAACAACAAGATCAATGCTGCATATTCATATGACGGCATGACGGGCGCATTGAATACGATCCAATCCTATCTTGACATTCCGATCGATCATTACGTCGAATTGAACATGAAAGGGTTGGAGCAGCTTTCAAATGTAATCGGACCCGTTCAGGTCGACAATGACCTTGAGTTTACGAATCTTGGCAAGCATTTCAGCAAGGGCACCGTAACGATTGATTCAGGCAATATTTTGGCATATACGCGGATGCGTTACGGAGATACTCGCGGAGATTATGGGCGTCAGATGCGGCAGCGCCTGGTAGTCCAGGCCATGGTGGAAAAAATTGCTTCTCTTGGCAGCATGCTCAAGTATCAAAAGATTCTTAACGCCATTTCATCAAACATGAAGACCGATTTGACGTTTGATGACGTTAAAGAGATTGCAACGGGGTATTCCGGAGCAAAGAACATCAAACAGGTTCAGCTGCAAGGCAAGGGCGATATGATTGACGGCGTTTCATATGAAGTCGTCAGCCAATCGGAATTGCAAAGTGTTCAAAAGACGCTTAAAGATGCATTAAACGTTAAATAATTAAGAAGCCTGGATTTTATCCGGGCTTTTTGTTTAGTCAAAATTGGAAGATTATTCATTTTCATGGAATTGTTAATTAACAATTGAGTAAATTTGATGTATTATAATTTATATATTGATAAGTTTTTAGGGATGTCAAATAAATTAATTATTAACAAACCTGAAAGGAAAATGTTATGAAAACAAAAAAAGATACGATTTTTTCCTCCAAGACGCTCAGTTATTTTTTGCAACTTGCCGAAACGATGAGCTATACGCAAGCAGCACAGATTCTGGGCATTACGCAACCGGCTTTGACCCAACAGATCAAAAAGCTTGAACGAACGGTCGGGGCACCGTTGTTTTATTCAGTCGGGAAAAAATTGCACTTATCTGATGCGGGTTACACGATGCTTGATGCCACGCACCAGATATATGAAACTTTAAACAGGGCTGCCGATGAGATCCAACAAACGACAAGCGCGACTCAAGGTTCAATCAGTATCGGAATCCTGGCTTCAATCGAAAGCAGCGTTTTTGCAAGTTTCATTACGGATTATTATGAGCATAATCATGGGATTAAGTTGACGCTGCATTCGTTGACCCGCAAAGAGATTTGGGAACGACTCGAAAACAACACCATTGATCTTGCTGTTACATATCTTCCGGATGAAAGCATTAAAAATTGGAAACCGTATGAATCAAAGAAAATTGTTACCGAGGATCTGTTGTTTATTCACAACAACGAGGAATTGAGCAAGCGTAAGCGAATTCGGCTGAAGGATACGCTGACGAACGATTGGGTGACTTATCCTCCGCAGTATTACGTCAACGACGTGATCCGTGAAGGATACAAAAATGCTCTGATTGATAAACCGACAAGCGTTGCTCACTTTGCGACGCCCGCCCAGCTGTTTTCCTTTGCAAAGAAGACTGACGTCTATACGGCTTTGCCAACGTCGTTTGTCGAGGCTCATAACAACGGACAGCTGATGACGGCCTTGTTTGAGCCTGAAATCAAGTTCGATTTGTCCTTTGTTTTCAGGAAAGGCAAAAATCAAATTCCGAGAATTGCGAATTTCTTAAACGCATTTGATGCATACCTGAGCGAAGAGGACTATATTGAACGACTTAAGAAAATCAATACTGAAAACTAACTCATAATTGTATTTTTATATTATGGGGGTTATAATTAATGCATATCATTCAAAAGGAGAATTAGCCTAATGAAAGAACTCGTTTTTGGCCACAAAAACCCTGATACGGACGCAATCTGCGCCGCAAAAGCATATTCATATCTTCAAAACAAACGAGGTTTTGAAACTGAAGCTGTTGCCTTGGGCGAACCAAACGAAGAAACAAAATTTGTTTTGGATTATTTCAAAGAATCTGCACCTCGCGTAATTGAAAAAGCTTCCGATGAGGTCGAAGCGGTCATGCTCGTCGATCACAACGAACCGCAACAAAGCGTTGACGACATTAAAGATCTTACGGTGACTCACGTTGTGGATCATCACCGAATCGCAAACTTTGATACGGCCGCACCTTTGTATTATCATGCAGAACCGCTCGGTTGCTGCAGCACGATTGTTTATAAGGAATACAAAGCTTCTGGTGTTGAGGTTCCTGAAAAAATTGCCGGATTAATGCTGTCATCGATCATCTCAGATACCCTTTTGTTCAAGTCTCCGACGACAACGGACGAGGATAAGCAAGCGGTTGAAGAACTTGCAAAGATTGCCGGCGTTGATTACGAAAAGTATGGTTTGGAAATGCTCAAAGCAGGCACGAACCTTGCTTCAAAGACTGAAGAAGAACTCATCACGGCTGACGCAAAGTCCTTTGAAATGGGCGGAAAGACTGTTCGCGTCGATCAGGTAAATACGGTCGATCTTGATGAAGTGTTTGCACGCGAAAGTGCTTTAAGAGCTGCAATTGAGAAGCAAAACCAAGAAGAAGGCTATGATCTCTTTTTGCTGATGGTTACGAACATCCTTGATTCCGATACGCGTCTGCTCGTTGTCGGTGAACCGCAATACGTTGTCGAAAAGGCTTTTGGCAAAAAACTTGTCAATAACAAAGTCGATCTTCCTGGCGTCGTTTCTCGCAAGAAACAAATCGTTCCGCAAATGCAGGCAGCATTCGAAAACTGATTATTTTAACTTTGAAGCCCTCGCTCTTAAAAAAGTGAGGGCTTTGTTTTGAGCAGTTTTTTAGCTAAAGCAAGTGCTCAAAGATTCCTTTGCTCTGGATTTTACTTACAATTGCTTAAATGGTTTTACTAAACAACTATTTTTCGGATTTTGCTCGGTTAAAATATCGTTAAATACGCATTATTTTCTAAAAAGTAATTAAAGTTGCTTTAAATTACTGATTCAAGCCTGTATAATTAAGTAGAGAATATTTTTAAGCAGGGGTGTGAGTCATGAGTCAGGAAAAAAGAATCGAACTCATTAAACAGCTTCTCGAAGAACGCCAGGAACTTTCAACCAAAGACATTATGGAAGAATTCGGCGTTTCGCAAGATACTGCTCGTCGGGATATAGTGCTTTTAACGAAGCGCGGTGAGGTCAAGAGAACTCATGGTGGCATTTACCGTTGGATTTTGGCAAGAGCGTACCCAATTTCCAAAGTCGATTGTCACAATTTACTAAACAAAAAACACAGATCGCAAATGAAGCAGCCAAATATTTCAAGCCGCACAACGTCTACTTCGTCGATGCTTCAACAATTCTTTTAAAAACTTGTCAGACGATCAATATGCCTTTAACGGTCATTACTCATTCACTTGACAATTGCATCGCGTTGTCTGAGCACAACAAAGTAACGGTCAAAGTTTTAAGCGGAACGCTGAATCATGAAAATCGTTACTTCTATTCGAATTTGGCTGTTGAAGAGCTAGCCGACGTCGTGTTTGATACGGCGTTCATTGCGGCGTCCGGGATTGATGAGACCGGTGCATATCTGCTTGATCAAGGCGATGCTCAGATTGTCGGAACAGCGGTCAAGCGTGCCAGAAAGGTAATTTTGGTTGCTGAGCACCAAAAATTCATCAACAAGTCCTATTATCGAATTTGTCCGTTGGATAAAATTTCGATGTTTATCACCGACAAGCAGCCGACAAAAGAACAGCTTGCGATGTTTTCGACTTATACGGAGATTAAAGTTGCAAAATAAGGCACCCAGGATGAATATAATTTACATTCGGTGGATATTTCTTTTTTTAGATTAAAATGATATAATTAATTTCATATCATATTATAATTCGAGATGCTATAAGGAGAATCGCTATGGAAAACAAATTCAACCACAAAATCGAAAAAATTGCCGTTTCTTCAATTCGTCAATTTGACGCTGAAGCAAGCAAAATTCCGGGAATTATCAAATTGACGCTGGGGGAACCCGACTTCAATACGCCGGAGCATATCAAAGAAGCTGCTAAAAAGGCGATCGATGACAATCTTTCGCATTATACTCCAAATGCGGGGATTCCTGAACTGCGCGAAGCAACGGCCGCATATTTTAACGAAAAATACAATCTTCACTACAAGCCAAGTCAAGTGATTACGACGATCGGCGCAACGGAAGGAATCGCCACGGCATTGCAAACGATCATGAATCCGGGCGATACGCTTATTATGCCGACCCCTGTCTTTCCGATTTATGCTCCAATCAGCGAAATCAATGACGGCAACGTCGTAACGGTTGACACGAGCGCTGACGGATTCGTTTTGACTCCGGAACGCCTGCGTCAAGTATTTGACGAAAACAAAGATAAGCATTTCAAAGTTTTGGTGCTTGTTTTCCCAAGCAATCCGACAGGCGTCACGTATTCAAGGGAGCAGCTGCAGGCTATCGCTGATGTCTGTGTCGAAAAAGACATCTGGGTTCTTTGCGATGAAATCTATGCAGAATTGACCTATTCTGGAACGCATACTTCAATGGCAGAAATCATCCCTGAAAGAACGCTTCTTTTAAGCGGACTTTCCAAGTCCCATGCAATGACCGGCTGGAGAATCGGGTATCTCTTCGGACCGCAGGATTTTGTCGATCAAGCCGTTAAATCTCATCAGTACATGGTTACCGCACCTGTGACGAATGCTCAATATGCTGCTTTGGAAGCGATGAAGAACGGCAAGAATGACAGCGATGCGATGAAGGTCGAATATCTCAAGCGTCGCGACTTCGTCAAAAAAGAACTGGAAGAAGCAGGTTTTGAGATGGCTAGTCCTGACGGCGCATTCTACTTGTTTGCCAAGATTCCTGCAAAGTGCGGCACTGATTCATGGAAATTTGTCAGAGATCTCGCCAAGGGAGCTCGCGTTGCCTTGATTCCTGGCGCATCTTTCGGACCTGGCGGTGAAGGCTACGTTCGTTTGAGCTATGCTGCTTCGATGGAAAGTCTTCAAGAAGCAACCAAACGCATTAAAGAATACATCAACAGCTTGTAAGATCACAGCAACATTGTCAGCCGGCGGTGCCGGTTGGCTTTTTTTGTTTGTGCTCCTTGTGACAATAGAATATAATTAATAAAGTGGTTTAAGAGGTGAGTAAATGAAAAACGGAAAAAAACATCCCGTTGCACTTTTGCTGACGGGACTGCTGCTGGTTCTTTCGACAATGATGCTTTTGCTCAGTCTGACCGCCAAGCAAGTGATTTCGGAGTCGGTCAAGGAAACTGAAATCGTTTCGGAAATGTCTGACAGGATGTATTCATTGATGTTTGAAAATACAGTGCTTAAAAATGCTGCGGAAAACAGTGACTTAAAAGCATCCTTTCAAGCCTATGAACACGCAAACAACGCCGTTTCAATGATTGTTGATCAGACTTTGACCAATCTTGAGAAAGGAAGAGCTTATGCCGCTTGCGATATTTCTGGAGAGCTCGATCAAGCGATCGATGACGTCATCAAGCAGCTAAAAGAAAACGGGACTTTGAGCAATCAGGAAGCATCTTTGGCTGAGCAAGGGTTAAAATCCCAAACCGATACGATTTCTGAAGAATTGAATCGTTATGCCCAAAACGTCTATGAAGGACTGACGGCCGAAAATACGCCGGTTGCCAAGATTCTTTCTTATTATCGAATCTTTATCTCAATCGGTTTCAGAATCGCGATGGTGCTTTTGATTTTGCTTTTGATGCTTTTAACTGCCAAACTGAAGCAAAAGAATGTCAGCGCACTGTATTTGATTGGGGCAGAACAAATCGTTGCCGGATCAATCGTCAGCTTCATAATTTCAAATATCCTGTCTTCGATCGTGATGGAACTGTCGAACCGCTATTTGAAAACGTCCGTCTTGATTGAACGGTCTCCTTTCGAAAAAGCCGGCTCGTATTCGATCGGATTGGGAATCTTGCTGGTTGTTTCTGCAACGATCATGGTATTTAAGAACCGCACGGCAAAGCAAAAAAACAAACATTTTGACAATTAGGGGAGAAACAAATGAAAAGGAAGCATTTTATTGAAGCAATTGCTGCAATTGCGATTACTTTTGTGCTTGGAGGATGCAGCATGCTTCAGTCAGCCATTAACGACATCAAAGGTTCGCTTGTGGGCAACGATTATACCGTTTATACTTATGACAATTATGGTTCGAAAGTGTTGGAAACGAGCGGACGCAAAATCAGCATTACCGGCAATCCCGTCAAGACGTCTGACTATGACAGCGACGGCGACGTCAAACAACGCTATGAGCTTTCTTCGGTAATTACAATTACGGTCGACGGCAAGGAAATCGAATCATGCGGCGACACGTGCGTTTTCGTTCAAAAGGGTTTGAAACCTGATGTCAATTTTACGAAAAAGTCAATTAAAGGCGGCGAAACCGGAGCTCTCTCAGGCTATGCATCTGTTGCGCGCTTTTTGAACAAATATAAGAACATGTTTGGCAAATCCAGAATCATCGTCATCAAGTCCCAGCTCGGACAACCGATTGCCGCTTATTCCGGTGATGAAGTCTACTGGAAAATACCGAAGAATTTACCCAAAATGACCAAGCTGATGATTGATGGCAAAGCGCTGTACATTCATCGTGCCAATTTTCAAATCATCGACAAGGATTTGCTTGAAAAATAATTTGTAAAAGGAAGTTTGACATGGATTCAGAAGAAACAAAACGCCCGATCGGAATTTTTGATTCCGGAATGGGAGGTCTGACAGTTTTGCGCGAATGCGTAAAAATCATGGGAAACGAAGACTACATTTTTTATGGTGATTCATTCAATGCCCCGTACGGCGTCAAAAGTACGGAGCAGGTGTATCGGCTGAGCAAGAAAATAGTTCAGCGCTTTTTGAAAAAAAACGTCAAAGCAATCGTAATTGCCTGCAATACCGCAACGAGCGCTTCAGCCTCACGCCTCAGAAAAGAGTATCCGGAACTGCCGATTATCGGACTTGAACCTGCATTAAAGCCGGCTGTCCTGCATAAAAAGAATTCGACGGTTCTCGTCATGGCAACTCCGCTGACTTTAAAAGAAAAGAAATTTAAAAATCTGATGGAGCGTTTTGAAGACCAGGCCAAAATCATCAAGCTCCCTGCACCTGACTTGGTCGAGTTTGTCGAACGCGGCGAAATAGACACGCCCGAACTCAAAGAATATCTTTGTTCGATTTTGAATCCGTATCTCGGACATGTCGATGCGGTCGTTTTGGGATGCACGCATTTTCCGTTTGCCAAAAATGCGATTCAGCAAATCGTCGGAAACGACGTTTATGTCGTTGACGGCGGTGCCGGTGCGGCAAGAGAATTGAAGCGCCTGCTTGAAGCCAAAAATGAATTGCGGAAAGAGGATCGAATCGGGAAAATCGAATTTTTTAACAGTAATCCTGATCCGCAAGAAATTGAACTTTCAAAGAAACTTTTTGAATTGGATTAGAGGTTGAAAACTATGAAATACGTCAGAAAAGCGACTCTTGA
>JBHADD010000232.1:0-8265 GCA_041854925.1 Ligilactobacillus sp.
ATCAAAAAAAGACTTGCATTAAGCTTTCAAACACGGTATTATATTTAAGTCGGATGTGATAAGGCATCAGATGTTCAAGGTAATGGAAGGGTAGCGAAGTCTGGCTAAACGCGGCGGACTGTAAATCCGCTCCTTCGGGTTCGGTGGTTCGAATCCACTCCCTTCCACCACCATTGGGGTATAGCCAAGCGGTAAGGCAACGGTTTTTGGTACCGTCATGCACTGGTTCGAATCCAGTTACCCCAATTATATATCGCTTTGAGACAAGGGTTTTATGACTCTTGTCTTTTTTGTATATCAGAGTGAAATTCTGGTTCGGTTTTATTTTCTCAAAAGCCCCGTTGTATGTGTTCTGAAAGTTCATGAAGAGATTGTTCACTGGTATAGTTTTGAAAAAGGTTGTAAAATATAAACAAGGGGTGATTAGATGACATTAGGTTTTATCGGTGCAGGCAACATGGCCAGGGCGATTATCAACGGCTTGATTGCTGAACAAAAAATTTCTGGTGGGGACGTGTACATACACAGTGCTCACAAAAGCAGTTACGAAAGCTACGCTGAAGAAAAAGGACTTAATCCTTGCAAAAGCAACTCAGACGTCGTCAGAAACGCAGAGATTGTTTTTTTGGCAGTCAAACCAATCGTTGCCAAAGACGTTTTAGAAGAAATCAGCACTGAATTTAAAGGAAAAAATCCGGTGCTTGTTTCAATGGTCACGGGCGTCAGCATCGCAGAGCTGGCTGATGCGCTGCATTTTCCGGCAGCCAAAATCGTCAGAATCATGCCGAATGTAAACGTTGAAATCGGTGAAGGAATGACTGCCTTGAAGGCAGGCGAAACGGTGACTGAAACCGAATTTTCCGAAGTAACGGATCTTTTTGATTCCATCGGCAAGACGACTGAGATGGAAGAAAAGGACTTCAGCACGTTTGTCGCGCTTGCCGGCAGTTCTCCTGCTTACGTGTATCTCTTCATCGACGCGATGTCTCGTTCGGGCGTCAAGTACGGATTAAACAAGAAACAAGCAACCGAAATTGCGGCTCAAGCCGTTTTAGGAAGTGCTCTGAAAGTTTTGGAAGCATCCAAAAGCCCGATGGATCTTGTTGATGACGTCTGTTCCCCGGGAGGCACGACGGTTGCCGGACTTTTGGCGATGGAAGAATACGGATTTACTACTTCTGTTATTAAAGGTTTAGACGCGACAGTTGCCAAAGACAAAAAATAATAGCCGTTTGCTTGACTTTTTGGTCTATACCAATTATGATTGAGCTGTAATCAAAATTAAGAAAGCGGGTTCAATTATGAGCAAAGTTATCAAACATGCAGTAATTTATACTGGTTCAGAGAAGATTGAGGATGGTTATATCAGGTTTGACAAGCAAATCGAAGCCGTCGGCAGGATGAGCGAATATGTTTGCCGATCTTCTGATGATGAAATTGTTGACGTGCTCGGCAAGACGATCGTGCCTGGCTTTATTGACGTTCATAGCCATGGCGGCTACGGTTTTGATACGATGGACGGCAATGCCGACGAAATCGACGAAATGGTGAATCATATGGTTTGCGAAGGCGTGACGACCTATTTTGCGACGACGATGACGCAATCTCACCAAAACATTGAAAATGCCTTGGCAGCCGTTAAGAAAGCTGCTGAAAAAAATCCCGTCATTCAGGGCGTTCATTTGGAGGGACCGTTCGTATCGCCTGTTTTCAAGGGAGCTCAGCCAGAAAAATATATCGAAGCTCCGGACGTCGAGCTGTTCGATCACTGGAACAAGGTTTCCGGAAATATGATCAGGCTCGTGACGTATGCTCCTGAGCACAAGACTTCGCCTGAATTTGAACAGTATTGTCTGGAACACGGAATTGTTCCTTCATGCGGTCACAGCAATGCGACAAGAGAAGAAATGAAGCATTCGCGCGCAACACACATTACGCACCTGTACAATGCTCAGCGCGAATTTAAGCACCGTGAACCCGGCGTAACCGGTCACGCTTTGCTTGAAGACAATATTCGCTGCGAAATGATTGCTGACGGATTTCATGTTTGCCCCGATATGATTAAGCTTGCCTATGAGCTGAAGGGCGCAGACAAGATTGACCTCATCACGGATTCAATGCGCGCCAAGGGCATGCCTGAAGGCGTTTCTGAACTTGGCGGCCAAAAGGTCATCGTCAAAGACGGGCAGGCTCGTCTTGAAGACGGAACGTTGGCAGGATCAGTCCTGATGTTTAAGGATGCATTTTCCAATATTATGAAATTCACCGGCTGCAGCATTGAAGATGCGGTCAAGATGAGTTCAGTCAACCAGGCGCACGAATTCAACCTGACGTCCAAAGGCGCAATTGAAGCCGGAAAGGATGCAGATTTCAATATTTTCAACGATAAGATGGAACTTGAAGCGACGTACAGCTTCGGGAGGCTTTTTAAAGAATAATCAAAATTATGGAGGGTGATTTTTTATGAGTTCACCGGTTTATATTCAAATTCATAACCGGATAAAAAAAGATATTGAGGCTGGCGTGTGGTCTGTCGGTGATCGAATCCCCTCTGAACGTGAGCTTGCTTTAGAATTTAACGTTAGTCGAATGACTTTGCGTCAGGCGGTTCAAACTCTGGTCGAAGAAGGCATCTTGGAGCGCCAGGTGGGTGCCGGAACCTTTGTTGCGCGCAAAAAAGTACAGGAAAAAATGACCGGCGTGACGAGTTTTACCGAGTTAATGGAAGAACAAGGCAAAAAACCTTCCAGTCGGACGGTTTCTTATTTGGTGACGACTCCTTCTTTGAGTGAAATGGAACGATTGAAGCTCGAAGACGACGAAAAGGTTCTTCGGATGGAACGTATTCGCTATGCTGATGAAGTGCCGATCTGTTTTGAAGTTGCCACGCTTCCGTATAATCTGGTCAAAGACTATGAACGCAATCAGATTACCACTTCGCTTTATCGAACGCTTGAAGAAAGCGGACGAGAAATTGGTCACGCGCAACAAAGCGTTTCTGCTCAGGTTGCATCAGAAAGGATTGCCGAGTATTTGAACATCAAACGTGGCTCGGCAATTCTCAGACTGAGACAGATTACGAAACTTGGTGACGGGACGCCGTTTGAATATGTCAGGACCCAGTATGCCGGCGACAGGTTCGAATTTTATCTTGAAAAGTAACGAATCGCTTTTCCTTTAAAGCAGACCTTAACGAACGATCGTGTCGAAAGCGCGGTCGTTTTTTGTTTTGAAATGCAGCGGAGGTTGCTTCTTTTGAAAAAATAAAAAAACTGAGCCAAATAAAAGGCTCAGGAAGTTAATGTTATTTTCCGAAAAATTTGTATCGGTAAACCAAGAGCAGATATTTCGGCAATGCCATCATGCGCAAAAATCTGGTCGGTTCCTTATAGAGACGATAAAGCCACTCGATGTGGTGATCGATCCACCATTGCGGAGCGCGTTCGGCGTAACCGGCTAAAACGTCGAAAGAACCGCCGATTCCCATCCAGATGGCATCGGTGACGCGTCTGTTTTTATCAATAAAGTATTCCTGCTTTGGAAAACCCAAAGCACAGAAAACGAAATCTGGTTCCGAAGTCTGGATGTCACGAACGATACTTGCTTCGTCTTTGAAGTATCCGTCATGAAAACCGGCGATGATGATTCCGGGGTACGTTGTTTTGATTTTTTCGATCATCGTCGTGATGACTTCGTTTTTTGCACCGAGGAAGTAGATTTTTTTACGTTCTTCATCGCACCATTTCAGGATGGCAGTCATCGTGTCAAAACCGGTGACGCGTCCCGGAAGGCTTGATCCGAGAATTTTGGCGCCTTTGACGATGCCGATGCCGTCTGCCGTGAGATAATCTGCATCTTTGATGGCTGAAGAATATTCAGGGTCGTTTAATGCGGTCAAAACGATTTCCGGATTGGCCGTCACCACGAAACGATTTTTGTGAGAAAGGCTGTCTTTTTTTAATTGTTCGACGAATTCCTGCTGAGTAGCTTTGATGAAGTCAAAGCCCAAGACGTTGACCGTTGAAAATGGCTGGGTCATGTATTTACCTGCTTTCTTTTTTGTCTCTAACGACAATTATAACGTTTATTTGCTTTACGTGGTACAATTAAATTTATAATGAAATTTTATTTTAAAAGGCGTACAATGAATACGATGATATATTTTATGACATGAAAGAGAGGAAACGTTATGCGTCCTTTGCAAAAACAAATTATTGATGAACTTAAGGTCTTGCCTGAAATTGATCCTGAAAAAGAGATTCGCCGCTCAGTCGATTTTATCAAAGCATATCTTTTGAAATATCCGTTTTTCAAATCCGTCGTTCTTGGCATCTCCGGAGGACAGGATTCGACGCTTTGCGGAACGCTTTGTCAAATGGCAATCAGCGAGCTTCGTGAAGAAACGGGAAACTCTGATTACAAGTTTATTGCCGTTCGCTTGCCGTATGGCGATCAGGCCGATGAACAGGACGCAATGGACGCAATCGAGTTCATGAAAGCTGACAAGACCGTGCGCGTCAACATCAAACCGTCAAGCGATGCGATGATGGAAGCCGTTGAAGCAAACGGGCTGACGGTCAGCGATTTCAACAAAGGAAACATCAAGGCTCGCGAACGCATGATTGCGCAATATGCGATTGCGGGTTCCGAAAACGGAGCTGTTGCCGGGACTGATCACGCTGCCGAGGCCGTGACCGGATTTTATACGAAATACGGTGATGGCGGTGCCGACATCTGCCCTCTTTGGCGGCTTGACAAGCGCCAAGGTCGTGCGATGCTTAAACTTTTGGGTGCTCCGGAACATTTGTATCTCAAAACACCGACCGCCGATCTTGAAGAAGATCGACCGGCATTGCCTGATGAAGCAGCTTTGGGCGTAACGTACAAAGACATTGACGATTATCTTGAAGGACGTGAAGTCGAAGAAAAAGCAGCCGAAACGATCGAAGGATGGTATCTGAAGACGCAGCACAAGCGTCACATGCCGATTAACGTATATGACGAGTTTTGGAAGTAAAGGGGGATTTCAATGAAACGCAGAGCAGATTTTGGGCACTACGTCAGCGTTTTGGCCGAAGTGATGGAAACGACCGAAAATATGGGAGCAAAGCTCAATCCGTTTTTTGAAACGTTCAGGAAAGCACTTGACGAAGGAAAAGACATTTTCCCTGAAGATTATGACAAGACAAAAGCAGAGTTTGAAAACGGCGTTGGATTGTACGAGAAGAACCTCAAAAAATTGCAGGGACTGGAAGCTCCGATTGCGATTATCGGGGTGCACAAGAAACTTGTCGGAGCATATCGTCGTTTTTATGAAGGATGCACTCATATGAATTCATCGATCGATTATTCTGGAAGATGGGTCGATGCAGAGCAGTTTGACGTTTCGGAAAAAGAGCAAAGCGATGCCATGGACGACATTGCCAAATTCGTCAAGAAGATTATGAGATAAAAGGAACCGCGTCTGAGATTTCAGACGTGGTTTTTATTGTAATTTTTTGATCAAGCAGATAGAATGAAAAAGAAATCGGAGGGATACACGTGGAAAAAAGATATTTAGAAATCGTCGATCAAACGATGCCTTACAATAAACATCAAATCGAGGCCGTTTTGAAGATGCTTGAAGAAGGAAATACCGTTCCGTTTATTGCTCGCTATCGCAAAGAAAGAACGGGGAGTCTGGATGAAGTCCAAATCAAAGACATCAGCGATGAGTACCAACGAGTCGAAAAAATCGAAAAGAAACGCAGCGATATTGAAGCTAGGATCGGAGAACTCGGCAAGCTGACCGAACATCTGAAAAAATCAATCGAAGCAGCTGAAACAATGCAACAGTTGGAAGATCTGTATTTGCCATACAAGCAAAAAAGACGAACAAAGGCCCAGGCTGCAAAGGAAGCAGGCTTGGAGCCGTTTGCGCTGTGGATGCTGACGTTTCAAAAAGAAACGGTTGAGTCAAAAGCCGAAACTGTTGCCAAAAAATTAGGCCTTGAAGAAGGAAAAGCGGCAATTGACGGAGCAATGGAAATTTTGGCTGAAAATTTTGGCGAAAATCCGCAAACAAGACAAATGGTACGCGATCTGGCCGATAATCGCGGTAAAATCGTTTCCGTCAGGAAAAAGAATGCAGAAGATGCGCAGGAAGTTTATAAAAACTATTACGAATTTGAAGCATTGGCCAAAAAACTCACGTCATATCAAGTGCTGGCGCTTGATCGCGGGGAAAAGCAGGGCGTTTTACGGGTTAAGCTCGAACTTGACGATGAACGCATCTTGAATCAGATGCACCGACATTATGCCAAAAATCACGAAGAAGATTCGGCAGGATATGTCAAAAAAGCTTGCGACGATGCTTACAAACGCTTTATCAAGCCGGCAATTGAACGCGAATTGCGCAATAATCTGACGGAGACGGCGGATAAAAAAGCAATCGAAGTTTTCGGAGACAATCTTTACCATCTGCTGATGCAGGCACCGCTTAAGGGCTGCGTCGTGTTAGGTCTTGATCCTGCTTATCGGACCGGCTGCAAACTGGCAGTTGTCGATGAAACGGGCAAATTTTTAGCCAAAGCGGTTATTTACCCTCATGAAAAGCATAAGGGCGAACGCGTTGATCAAAAGCGAGTCGCAGATGCGAAAGAGACGCTCAAAACTTTGATTCAAAAGTATGGCGTCAAGACGATCGCCATCGGAAACGGCACGGCAAGCCGTGAATCAGAAAGCTTCGTTGCGAACGTTTTAAAGGAAATCGATGAAAAAGTCTCCTACGTGATCGTCAACGAGGCCGGTGCTTCGGTCTATTCGGCAAGCGAAATTGCCAGAAAAGAATTCCCCGACTTCAACGTCGAAGAGCGTTCTGCAGTCAGCATCGCACGCCGTTTGCAGGATCCGTTGGCAGAATTGATCAAAATTGATCCGAAGGCGATCGGAGTCGGACAATATCAGCATGATCTGCCTGAAAGAGATCTGGATGAAAGGCTCAAGTTTGTGATCGAAACGGGCGTCAACAAGGTCGGAGTGAATCTGAATACTGCCAGTCCGCAGCTGTTGGAGCACATTTCCGGACTGAATGCGACAACCGCACAAAATATCGTGGATTATCGTTCGGAAATCGGACGATTTGAAAAAAGGTCGCAGTTAAAAAAGGTCAAGCGCTTAGGAGACAAGGCGTTTGAACAGGCTGCCGGCTTTTTGCGCATTCCAAATGGCAAGGAACCGCTTGACAATACGGATATCCACCCTGAAAGCTATGCGTTGACGCGGCAATTGTTGACGGAGCTGGGGATAAAAAATGCAGATCTGCTGACAAAAGACGGTTTAGAAAAGCTCAGTTGCTTTGATCCGCAGACTTTTGCGAATAAAACGGGCACAGGCGTTCAGACCGTTGAAGACATTGTGGAAAGTCTGAAAAAACCCGGGCTCGATCTGCGCGATTCGATGAAAAAACCGCTGCTGCGCTCGGATGTTTTGCACCTTGAGGATTTAAAAGAAGGCATGAAGCTTCAGGGAACGGTGCGCAACGTTGTGGATTTCGGAGCATTTGTGGATATCGGGGTCAAACAGGACGGCCTTGTTCACATTTCCAAACTCAAGAAGGGTTTCGTTAAAAATCCTGCCGATATCGTGTCCGTGGGCGATATCGTGGACGTTTGGATCGACGGCGTGGATGAAAAACGCGGTCGTATTCAATTAACGATGGTGGATCCAAAAGATGAATGATCAAGCGCTGCAAAGCCTGGTTGAAAAAATCTCTTTGGAAGATTTCGGGCGCGAATTTAAACACCGTGCCTTCTTTAACGGGCGCTTGAGAACGACGGGCGGAAGATATCGATTGAAAGACCACGATATTGAGATTAATCCCAAAATGTTGACGGGACATGGTTCAACAGTGCTGATCGGAATCATTAAACACGAGTTGTGTCATTATCATCTGCATTTGGAAGGAAAAGGATACAAGCATAAGGATCCGGAATTCAAGGCATTATTGAAAAAAGTAAACGGGTTGCGTTACGCACCGGAATTAAAATCTGAAAAGCCAGGGGTTGAAAGATTTTATGTTTATAAATGTGAAAGCTGCCGGACGCTCTATCAACGCAAGCGTCGCGTCAATATCGCACGCTTTGTCTGTTCAAAGTGTCACGGTGACATTAAATTAGTCGGGATTCATGAGTATCGATAAATTTTTTTGAAAAAGGCTTGCGTCTGCTGAAAATGACTGTTATAATGAATAACGTTGTCGCGGGTATGGCGGAATTGGCAGACGCG
>JBHADD010000233.1:0-5817 GCA_041854925.1 Ligilactobacillus sp.
ATAGAAAAAAGAGGGGTTTATACCTCTCTTTTTTTAACACTAAACGTACAAAAACATTGACATCATTTTAAATTTGTGATAACTTATACAAAGTAATGATTAAGGAAGGTAATAATATCTAACATTTAATTTTTAAAATTAATGTTTAAGATATTATTTAACAATATATATTATTGTATTTACAAATTTGGAGGTGTAGCAGATGAGAGTAAAAGTAACTTTAGCTTGTTCAGAATGTAAGCAAAGAAATTACAACACTACAAAAAACAAAAAAAACAACCCAGACAGAATAGAATTAAACAAATACTGTAAATTCTGTAAAAAACATACTACTCATAAAGAAACAAAATAGTTTTATTTTAAGGATGTGAGTGTAGATGGCAACTCAAGAAAGCCAAAAAATAAAAAAGAAATCTGGTTTAGTGGGATATTTAAAAGACACTAAGCAAGAGCTTAAAAGAGTTACATGGTCAACCAAAAAAGAATTGCTAAAAAACACAGGGATAGTTTTAGCTACAATTATTTCGTTTACTATATTAGTATGGGGATTAGACACTGTATTATCTGGTGCACTAGGATTAATACTAAAATAGATTAAAAGGAGAATGCAAATGTCAGAGTTACAAGAATCAAGATGGTATGTAGTTCATACTTATTCAGGACATGAAAACAAAGTTAAAGCTACCATAGAAAAAGCCGTAAAAACAAGAGGCATGGAACAATTCATACAAGAAGTGGTTGTGCCAACTGAAGATGTAGTGGAAACTACAAAAACAGGAAAAGAAAAAGTAGAAAAATTAAAAACATTCCCAGGATATGTATTAGTAGAAATGGTAATGACTGATCAATCATGGTATGTTGTTCGAAACACGCCCGGCGTTACCGCATTTGTTGGCTCGCACGGTGCCGGAAGCAAACCAGCGCCTCTTCTTGACGAAGAAATCCAAACGATTCTTCACAGCGTCGGCATGACGAAAAATGCAGACTTTGATGCAGAAGTCGGTGATACGATTACCATTACCGAAGGAGCATTTGCTGGTCAGATCGGCAAGATTACTGAAATCGACAACGAAAAGATGAAGCTTCATGCGATGATCGATGTCTTCGGTCGCGAAACGGATGCAGAATTGGCATTCGATCAGGTTGAAAGATTGGTATAAACTTAAAAGCTGTTTCTTGAGTGCATTTTTCAAGGACGGCTTTTTTCTTAAGTGATATAATCATAGCAGCAAATATTTTTATGAGGGATGATAACATGAAAGAAAGTAGATCAGACTGTACGACGATTTTGATCGGTAAAGACGCCACGATTGACGGTTCAACGATTATTTCAAGAAATGAAGACAGCAGTTTCGGGGCATGCCCGAAGAAGTTCATTGTCGTTGAGCCCAAAAATCAGCCGCGCACGTATCAGGCCAAATTGAGCAAGATCAAGATTACGCTTCCGCCAAAGCGTGAAGCGCTGCGTTACACGTGCACGCCGGATGCAATCGGCGACAAGGGTATTTGGGGCGAATCAGGAATCAACAGCGAAAACGTCGCAATGTCTGCAACGGAAACGATTACGTCCAATCCGCGGATTTTGGGCGTAGATCCTCTGGTTGAAGACGGAATCGGTGAAGAAGACATGCTGACGCTTGTTTTGCCTTACGTTCATTCGGCAAAAGAAGGCGTTTTGCGTTTGGGGTCAATCCTTGAAGAATACGGAACGTATGAGATGAACGGGATTGCTTTTTCTGACAAAGATGAAGTCTGGTATTTGGAAACGTACGGCGGTCATCAATGGGCAGCCGTCAGAATTCCTGATGATGCATACGTCGTTGCTCCAAACAGAACGAACATTGACGAATTTGATTTTGATTCTGATGATACGTTGTCTGCGCCTGGTCTTAAGGAATTGATCGAAAAGCATCATCTTAATCCTGATCATGACAAATACAACTTCCGCCACATCTTTGGCAGTTCGACGATCAAGGATACACGTTATAATAATCCGCGGGCCTGGTATGTTCAAAAGTATTTTGATGCTGAATTGCCATATGGTCCGGAAGAACAGGAACTGCCTTTCATTTGTCATGCCAAGCGCAAGATTTCGGTCGAAGACGTCAAGTGGCTGTTGAGCTCCCACTATCAAAATACTGATTTTGATCCATATGGTCCGGGAACTGAAGCACAAAAGAAACGCTATCGTCCGATTGGTATCAACCGCAACCAAGAAGGTCATATTCTCCAAATCAGAAACAACGTTCAAAAAGAAATCGCCGGCACTCATTGGGTATTTGTCGGACCTAACACGTTCAATGCGGCAATTCCGTTTTACGCAAACGTCAATGACACGCCAGCATGCTATCGTGACGTATCCGGCGAGTTTGATTTGAAGACTGTCTTTTGGCTGACGAGAACCTTGGCCGTTTTAGGCGATACGGACTATGATCGCTATAGCGAACTGGAAGCTTCCTTTGAAGAAAAGGTCGTTTCAGCTTGTCGAAATCTGCAGCTTAAAGCGGATCAGATTGCGATGACAAAGAAAAATCCCGTCAGATATTTGACGGAAATCAACGATCAAATGGCTGAAATTGATTTGAACGAAGCAACGAAGCTCCTTGGCGACATGGTTGACGTTGGGGGAAATCATATGAAGCTTAAGTTCGATCTGCACGATTAATTTAAAATTTGGACTTAAAGAGGCTTGGAAAAAAGTTCCGTTTACCTCTTGAAATAAATGAAATGCCGAACAAAGGAAGTTGCAAATTGACTGATTTTGTCCGGTTTTTTTAATTTTGATCCATGTATTTTGCCAAATGCAGTGCCCGCTAAATCAGTAGTGTCCCAAGAAATTGACGACAGCATCTTTTTGATTTCAGCAGGCAATGTGAGTTAAGAATTAAAAAAGTCTTGAATTGATTAATTATTAGTGATAATATGTTTAACAAGATACAGTGCATCTTGTTGCTGAAACGGTATAATTATTTGAAATGCTGGGCTTATCGAGATGGGGCACAGCATAACATTCCAGAAAATTATATCTAACTTAATTCTCATGAAAGGATGTTGGCTGTCTGTAAGAAACAGGTTTGAATCTTTTGGCAATTTCGGGCTCTGCGTTTGATTCAAAAACTGCATTTGATAAATGGAGGAATTTGGAAATGACAACAAATTATATGAGTAACTATACTTATGGAACTAACGCCTACGATGAAATTCCTGAAGTGGCTAAGCCATACGGAATTAAAAAAGTTGTCTTCATCGGCGGCAAGCGTGCTTTGGCTGCAGCCGAAACGAAGGCAAGAAAGGCGCTTGAAGGATCCGGTATTGAGGTAACGGGGAGCTTCGTTTATGGTGTTGACAGCACGCAGACAAACATTGACCGTTTGGTTGCGACTCCGGAAGTCAAAGAAGCAGATGCGGTCTTTGGCTTTGGCGGCGGCAAGGCGCTTGATACTGCCAAGATGGTTGCCGATGAACTCGACAAAGTCATCTTCTCGTTTCCGACGATTTGTTCAAACTGTGCTGCCGGCACGGCGATTGCGGTTATCTATCACGATGACGGATCGTTTGATCGCTATGGTTTTCCAAAAGCAGCCAAGCATCTTTTCATTGATACGGATGTCATTGCCAAGGCTCCGGTTGAATACTTCTGGGCAGGAATCGGCGATGCTTTGAGCAAACAGCCTGAAGTAACGCATGTTTCTGAAGGCGAGGATTTGACTAATACCGGTGCGTTAGGCGTTGCGATTGCCAAAACCGTTTCAGAACCGTTGTTTAAATACGGCGAACAGGGCATGGATGACGTAAAAAACGATACTCCTTCAAAGGCTGTTGAAGAAATTGCCTTGGACATTCTTGTTTCGACCGGATATGCTTCAAACCTTACGAACCAAAAAGATTTCTATTACAATTCATGGCATGCGCATGCATTTTATAATTCGACGACTGCCATCAAACGTGAAGGAACTTATCTCCATGGTCAAATTGTTTCGTTCGGCGTCCTCGTCTTGTTCGCATACTTCCATGAGAAAGAGGAATTCAAGAAGTATCAGGAATTCAACAAGCGCATTGGTCTTCCTGTTACTTTGGGCGAACTCGGACTTACTCAAGACGATGTTGAAGAGATTACAAAGGGTGCTTTGGAAACGAATGAATATCGCAACCGTCCGTTTGATCCTGAAAAATTCTCTGAAGCAATTCGTCGCGCCGATGAGCTTGGCAAGCAGCTTTTAGAAAAGTAACTAAATTATGACGATGCAGTAATTCCGGTGAACCGTTCGAAAATTGAACGGTTCATTTTTTTGCTTGCAAAATAAAATGCAGCGTGCTATATTATGTTAGTATGCAATCTGCATACTAGTGGGAGGCCAAATCTGATGGCCATCCGAACCACACACGGAATAGGAGGAATGTTACCGTGGCAAAGAACGTTATCAACGTTGTTAAATTACAAATCCCTGCTGGTAAAGCAACGCCAGCTCCACCAGTTGGTCCCGCATTGGGCCAGGCTGGTATCAACATCATGGGCTTCACAAAGGAATTCAACGCTCGTACGGCTGATCAAGCTGGTATGATTATCCCAGTTGTTATTTCCGTTTATGAAGACCGTTCATTTACTTTCATTACAAAGACATCGCCTGCTGCAGTTTTGCTTAAGAAAGCTGCTGGTGTACAAAAAGGCTCCGGCGAACCTAACACGAAGAAAGTTGCTACAGTTACGAAAGCACAAGTTAAGGAAATCGCTGAAACGAAGATGCAAGATCTAAACGCGGCAGACGTTGAAGCTGCTATGCGCATGATTGAAGGTACTGCACGAAGCATGGGCTTTGTTGTAGAAGACTAATTATAATCTCTCTACGGCCACGCTTCTCAGTCGGATACTCCGTGAAAACGGATGTGTCAAGTGGGAGGTTTATCCGATAGACCACATATTGCAAGGAGGAAAATTCACTAATGGCTAAAAAGAAAAGCAAGAAATATTTAGAAGCTGCAAAGCAAGTTGAAGCTGGCAAGGCATACGATGCAAGCGAAGCATTGGCACTTGTCAAGAAGATTGACTTTGCTAATTTTGATGCAACGATCGAAGTTGCATTTAACTTGAACTTGGATACGAAGCAAGCAGATCAACAATTGCGCGGTGCTTTGGTTCTTCCTAACGGTACGGGCAAGGAACAAACCGTTGTCGTATTTGCAAAGGGTCCTAAGGCACAAGAAGCTAAGGATGCCGGTGCAGACGTTGTTGGCGACGATGACTTGGTACAACGTATTCAAGACGGCTGGCTTGACTTCGACGTTGCAATCGCAACGCCTGACATGATGGCTCAAGTAGGTCGTTTGGGTCGCGTTCTTAGACCTAAAGGCTTGATGCCTAACCCTAAGACGGGCACTGTTACGATGGATGTCAAAAAGGCTGTCAGCGATGCCAAGAGCGGCCAAGTGACATATCGTACGGATCGTGACGGCAACGTGCACGTTCCTGTCGGCAAGGTTTCATTTACGGAAGAAGCATTGAAGGGCAACTTTGACGCAATCTACGAAAAGATTTCCCGTCTTCGTCCTGCTGCCGTAAAAGGCACTTACATCAAGCACGTAAGCTTGGCATCAACATTTGGCCCAAGCGTTACGGTTGATACGAACTCGCTTTAATTTTTAAAATTAATTTGAAAAAACAGTTGACCTTTATCGATTTATGTGATAAATTGATAAAGGTCAATTTTTTATATTATGATTCTACCTAAGACTCGGGTGGCTTTTGCCTTAATATCCTGCCGAGGAGCAATGTTAAGTTCTCTCTCTGTGTCTTGGTGGACATAGGGTTTTTTTATTTAG
>JBHADD010000234.1:0-4899 GCA_041854925.1 Ligilactobacillus sp.
AGTTGCTTTATCCAAATCCGTTGTTGACCGCAATGCGGTAAAGTCCCTGACCGGCAGCAACCGTTACGTATTGCGCCCCTTCGCTTTGACTGGAAGAACTTGTCTCTTCCGAAACAGAAGACGAGGATTCCACCTCACTCGAGGATTCTGCTTCACTTGAAGATTCCGCCCGTGAAGAACTTTCAGCCTGCGAGCTTGAAGACTCCGCCTCTTTTTTGGTTGAGCTTGACTTCTTGTTTTCCTTTGCTGAAGATTTCCTGAAAGAACTCTTCGAGGAACCGGAAGTCACGACTTCAATATTTCCGCCATCGTCATTTGTTGGTTGTGCCGCAGTTTTTAATGATATAAAGTACAGTGCAATCGTTGCTACGATCACGAAACAAAAAACCAAAAGCAATAACAAAGGAAGACGCGAATTCAATTTATCCTTTCGCTTGCTTGCACGACGTGAGTAAAGCCCGTTCTCATCCTTGCCGTCTTCGAACTTTTTTTCCCAGGGCTTGTCATCGTGATTATCATTTCTATTGCTCATAAATAATGCCCCCTCGACCAGTATCATTTTTCATGATACCATAATTACCGCTTGAATAGTAGAATTTATGCGCTTTGCATACGTTTATGCAAATAATTTTCTTAAAATCTCCTCATATCCGAGTGCTTTTGAATGCTTTTGAGCCTTTCTTTCAGAAAGCAACCCCATCTTTTCGAAATTGATCTCTTCATTGCAGTGATTGCAGCAAATGCCTTTTTTTGGCGAAACCTCATCTCCGAAATATTCTCCGATGAATTCACGCAAGCACCCCTTGCTTTCAGCATAGCTCCGCATCTTAGCCAAGGCATTTTTTCTTTCAATCAGACGATTAGCGGCGAAACGTTTCGTTTCGTCTTGGCTCAAACCGTTTCTAAGATATTTTTCGATCAGCAAATAACGTTCTTCCTGTCTTAAAAGAGCTTTATTTTTGGCATTGCTTCTAAAATACGAATCAATCTCTTGCGCAGTCGGAAGCGAATTTTCAATCAGGTACTCCTGAAGCCTGAGATCTTTTCTCTGGTAAAGCAAAATTGCAATCCCCTGTCCACCGTCACGACTGCAGCGCCCGAATTCCTGAACGTAATTCTCCAAATCAAGCGGAAGATGGTAATGGATGACGTAACGAATGTCCTGTTTGTTGATACCCATGCCAAAAGCACTCGTAGCACAAACAACGTCCAGATCCCCGTGCAAAAACTGCTGTAAAACACTGTATCGTTCATCAAAAAGCATCCCGGCATGATAGGCAGCAACTCGCAAGCTCGTCTTTTTCCCAAGCACGCGGCTTGTTTCATCAGCCTTCTTCTTGCTTGAAAAATAAATCAACCCTGGTCCTCTCAGCTTTTCAACAAGCCCAATCAGCCGCTCGTCTTTTTGAGCATCATTTTCGACTTCTTCGATGTCAAGAAAGATATTGGGTCGATCGACGGAACATCTGACCTTGTCGATTTTTCGATCTGAAAACAAAATCCGACAAATATCCGACTCGACTTCTTTGGTTGCAGTTGCAGTCAACGCCAAAACAAGCGGTATTCCAAGTTTTTTGACCACCGTTCCCAAAAACAGATAGTCCGGTCTGAAATCCGGTCCCCACGTTGAAATGCAGTGAGCCTCATCAACGACCAAAAGCGACGGATGAAAACGATTAAGTCTTTGCAAAACCGTTTTTGAATTCAGCATCTCAGGCGAAACGAATACGAATCGATACGCATCAAGCGTTTCCAAAACGTTGTTCCTATCGGTCGGATTCAATTCGGAATTAATGGCAATCGCTCTCTTTTCGCCTAAAAAGCGCAAATTTGCAACCTGATCCTGCATCAAAGATATCAGCGGGGAAACGATCAAAACGCGACTCTCCGTTGCGTATCCATATAATTGGTAGCAAAGTGACTTTCCCACGCCGGTCGGCAAAATTCCAAGGACGCTCTTGCCGTTGACAAGACTTGTAACGATCTCTTCTTGACCTTGCTTGAAGGAATCATATCCAAAATGCTCATGCAATTCTTCAAGCAGCTTAGTATGAAGATCCATTTTCCTTTATCCTTTCTATCTGAACCAGACGATATTCATAAAAAGAAATCCCTGTTCCTTCCAACTTGTGAAAATCCCAGCAAACAGTTTTTTGACCTGCATAAACCTCTTCAATTCGTGTTTTCTTTGCCGATGAAACAAATCTTTCAAACGGAAATTCGTAAAAAATGATTGCACAATCCAACAAATGCTCGATTACGGTCGAACTCTTCAGTCTTCTGGAATTTGCGACTTCTTCTACGCTTTTTCCTTGACAAATCATTTCATAAGTTTTCAGAGCACTGGAAGAAATGAGTCCTTCGTTTAATTCGTGCTTGAAAAGTTCAGCCAAGAATCCGCCTTCGTTGATGACGAATTCACCAAATCGAATCATCAAATCTCGTTCCGTTATCACAACGTCGCTTACCTCAAGATTATAATCGTCCGCAATTTGTTCTTTGGTCCGACCAGACGTTTCATGTCCCGCAAACCTTGACATGAAAACCGCGGCATCTACCTCGTCTTCTCCTTTCAAGAATTTTTTCAAATCAATCCTGACCTCAGACATTCCAGCTTTGCCGTATGCAAGATACCATGTTTTGAACGTCTGCAGCAAGTGATAATCGTTTGTGATCGGAACATAGTTTTTATTGCTGAAACTTAACTCTGACGCCACCTGCACACATAGAGTCACTAAGGCGGAAAATTTTCTATAGCTGTATTTGGCAAAAAGTTCCGGTTCTTTTAACTTTTTATGAAGACTGAGATAATCGTCACGAACTTTTTTGCCAAAAGGCGTCAGCAAATAAGCAGAATCTGAATCTTTTTCAAGCCATCCCTTGCCCGCCGCAAGATCAGAAACTCTTTCAAGGTTCATTCCCAACTCATAATCAGTATTGACAATATCCAATAACCCATAGCACATCCCCCAAAAACGTGACGAAGTCGTCAGACGATTTGTCAAAAGCTGCCTGATCACGGTTGCTCGTCTGGCAGATTCATCATCATAATAAATCAAGACGCGCTGAACGGCTAATGAGTTGCTCATTTTGATTCCCCCATTTTAAGTTCCTTTCATTATAACATACGTTCTTTTTTCATGAAGCGATTTCCAAAAAGTATTCCCAATTTTTTTAAATTGCCCTTATGGTTATTTTTCAGACACGTTTCAAAGACCTTGAAAATACTTTGTAAGGTTAACCTAAAAATACTTTTAATTTCGCTTAACCTGTTGTAAAATTAAAATGTAATCCGAGGAAAGGTGGTTTTCATTGTGAGTAACACTGAAAATAAGAATAAGCATAAACTTATTCAATATGCAAACGGTCCGTCGCTTGAAGAAATCAACGGTACCGTTAAAGTTCCAAAGGGAAAAGGATTTTGGAGAACGCTACTTGCCTACTCAGGTCCGGGTGCGCTTGTCGCTGTCGGCTATATGGATCCCGGCAACTGGTCAACGTCCATTACAGGCGGTCAAAACTTTCAATATACGCTGATGTCAGTTATATTGATGTCAAGTTTGATTGCGATGCTTTTGCAATACATGGCGGCTAAACTTGGCATTGTGACTCGTTTGGATTTGGCACAAGCCATTCGGGCAAGAACCGGTCGTGCGCTTGGAATCATCCTTTGGATTTTAACCGAGTTTGCCATCATGGCCACCGATATTGCTGAAGTTATCGGGGCTGCGATTGCCTTATATCTTTTGTTCGGAATTCCGTTGATTTATGCCGTTTTCATTACGGTACTCGATGTTTTGTTATTGCTCTTATTGACTAAAATCGGTTTTCGAAAAATTGAAGCAATCGTTGTTGCGCTTATCCTGGTAATCCTTTTTGTTTTCATCTATGAGGTTGCCTTGTCCGATCCTGACTGGGGAGCAGTCTTTGCCGGTTTCATTCCGACATCAAAGACATTTGCTTCAGGTCCTTCTGTCGGTGGCATGACGCCTATTCAGGGCGCCTTGGGAATCATCGGAGCAACCGTCATGCCTCACAACCTTTATCTTCATTCTGCTGTTTCGCAAACGCGTGCCATCGATCATGATGATGACGATGAAGTCGCATCAGCAGTTCGTTTTACGACTTGGGATTCCAACATTCAATTATCTGCCGCTTTCGTTGTCAACTGTCTGCTTTTGATCATGGGCGTTGCGGTGTTTAAGGACGGTGCGGTTAAGGATCCTTCATTCTTCGGACTTTATCAAGCCTTGTCCGATACGTCGACGCTTAGCAACGGCCTTTTGGTTTCAGTTGCAAAATCCGGTGCCCTGTCAGTTCTTTTTGCCGTCGCATTGCTTGCATCAGGGCAAAATTCGACCATCACCGGTACGCTGACCGGACAAGTCATCATGGAAGGGTTCGTTCATATGAAAATGCCGCTTTGGGCACGACGCTTGATTACGCGTTTGATTTCAGTCGTTCCCGTACTCTTTTGCGTAATGCTGACTGCCGGTCAAAGCGAGCTTCAGCAGCACGAAGCCTTAAATACCCTGATGAACAACTCACAGGTCTTCTTGGCTTTAGCATTGCCATTTTCAATGCTTCCGCTTCTGATCATGACCAACAGCGAAGAAAGCATGGGCAAACGTTTTGCCAATAAGTTCTGGGTCAAACTGTTGGGGTGGTTCTCGGTCATTGCGCTGACGTTCCTCAACTTAAAAGGGCTTCCGGATTCCATTGCGGACTTCTACGGCGACCATCCGACTGCCGCACAGCTTTCAGATGCTCACATAATTGCCTATGTCCTGATTGTCGTAATTTTGGCATTGCTGATTTGGACTATGGTTGAACTTCGAAAAGGCGATAAGCGTTTGGCTGCTCATTTGGCAGAAATGAAAAACGAAGATTAGATTGATC
>JBHADD010000235.1:0-2676 GCA_041854925.1 Ligilactobacillus sp.
ATCAAGCGGTTCAGGCAGTTTCTGAAAAGAAAGCGCACATTTTTTTCTGAAGTCGTGCAAAAACAAAATTGGTTTAAAACCTTGGCTGTTTTCAACCTTTTGCACGCTGCCCCAATCCTTGATGAAAGCCAACAAAAAAATATTTTGCGACTGACAATACTTTCGATAGTCAAACTCGTTTTCGTTCGTCGGCTGATTGACAGGAGAAACATCGGCCTGACATTCAATCGTAAAAGAAGCAGCAGTCGACTTAAGCTTTTTTTGCTGTTCCTCATTTTTTAAAAATGCAGTCAATTTTAATTTTTCACGTTTTTCAATCCAAAAAGCATCACACTTCATCATGTTTCCGTCAACCGCTATTTTATCTGCGTAAATCAAAAAATGTTGGACGGAATTCGTCTGACAGGTTCTGATGTCTTCTTGATAATTATGTTGCCATTGTGCGAACCTGATGGCAAAAATCAAACAGCCCAAAAGGCATACGAGCAAGGTCCGCTTGTCGCCAAGCAAAATGATCCTTATAATCAAAAATGCTAAAACAACCCACCAAATCCAGCTTTCTCCGGCAATCGCAAAACTGGCCGCAGCCAGACACAAAGCAACGAAAAAACTTTTAATTTCCGTTCTTATTTATCCGGTTCAATTTTTCTCAAAACTGCATCAAGATTTTCCAAATTAACTTCAACTTGTTCAATTTCAACATTCTTCAATTTCAATAACTTGACCGCATAAGGGTCATTGTGATAATTACGCAGATAGTAGATCTTTTTTATCCCTGCCTGAAGAAGCATCTTCGTACACTGAAGGCACGGAAAATCGGTTACGTAAATAACGGATCCGTCAGTTCCACTACCAAATTTAGCACACTGCAATACGGCATTCATTTCGGCATGAATGGTTCTTACGCAATGACCGTCAACTACATAACATCCTTCATCAAGACAATGAACGTCACCTGAAACGGATCCGTTATAACCGCCTGCTATGATGCGGTTGTCACGAACTAAAATTGCTCCCACTGCCAATCTGGTGCACGTGCTCCGCAAAGAAAGCAAAATTGCCTGCAACATAAAATATTGATTCCATGAAATCCTCTCTTGTGCCATTTTCTACACCCCATCTTATCATTAATCTTACTATTCATTATATCAAAGCAACTCAAAAGAAAGTAATCTTTTTAAAATTGCATGTCCTTAAACCGTTATTTGCGATGAAATTTTCTCGAATGTTTTGTCTCCGATGCCTGAAACATTTTTCAGCTCATCAATTGTTTTAAAGTTTCCGTTCTGCTGGCGGTATGCAATAATCTCGTCAGCTTTCTTGTCTCCGATGCCCGTCAATTGCATCAATTGCTCCTTGCTTGCAGTATTGAGATTAATTTTACCATCATTTTTGCCTTGGCCTATCGAGTCGATTTGCGACTGAGCAGAAGATGTCGTTTCTGCCACGGAATTTTCTGCATTTTGATCAGATTGATTATCATGACTTGAAATTCCGACCATATTTTCAATCGGAGAACTCTCACCAGCCTTGGGAATATAGATTACCATCTGATCTTCAAGCTTATGCGCAAAATTAATTTGAGTAGTATCGGCTCCTTCAAGCGGTCCTCCGGCAAGGCTCAAAACATCCCCCACTCTTTTTCCGTTCGGAACTTTATAGACACCAGGATGCTTGATTGCTCCTTTAACGTCAACATAGATATAATCGGAATTTACCGAATTTGATGCTGAAAAAGTCGAAGCGTTTGACCAACTTCCGGAAAAATTGCTCAAAGTACTCTCTGATTGAATTTCCATTGAAGTTTCCGTCTGATTGCTTAGTAATGCACAAAGATTAGGGATCAGCAAGCTTCCTCCGATAGTTGCCAAAACGGCCAAAACTACCATCAGTCTCTTGTGTTCTTCTAGAAAATCTTTCAACTGCTCAAAAAAATCCATCTTGTCACCCCCTTACTATTAAGGGCGCAAAAAGATGGAATTTTTTTCTTTCATTCTTAATTAATTTTGTGTTTTTCAAGATATCTCACAGCATCATCAAAACTTTTGACAGGAACGATCTTCATTTTAGTTTTAATTTTTTTAGCAGTAGAAACGGCTTCTTGATAATTTGTCTTTGCATTTTTATCGTACTCTTTTTCAGCCTTGGAAACAGGGTTATTTGGCGCAAAAAATATTTTGACCCCCGCCTTTGAGCTAGAAACGACTTTTTTGTCAATTCCGCCGATATCGCCAACGCTTCCGTCAGCATTCATTGTCCCGGTTCCCGCAACTTTTTGCCCTTGTCGCAAATTAAAACCCGTCACTTGCTGATATATCGCTAAAGTCATCATCAAACCCGCTGAAGGCCCTCCGATTCCTTCCATATCTGCGGAAACCTTGATTGGCGACGAAACCTCAGTTCTGTCAGCTAACGTAATCCCGATTCCTGCTCGATTAACGCTGTCTAACATGATCGTTTGGCCTTTTGTCTGCTTAGACTTTCCGTTATGAAGGTACGTCACGGTAATTTCTTTTCCTTTTCTGCATTTTGAAATCGACTTGATAAATTCTTGCGAACTGTCATAATGCCTTCCGTCTATAGCGGTCACAACGTCTCCAACCTGTAATTTGTTCTTGAAATTCGAATTTTCTGCAACCGACATGACATACATTCCGACGTATTTTCTTGACACCC
>JBHADD010000236.1:0-10796 GCA_041854925.1 Ligilactobacillus sp.
ATGGCCAGTGTCAAATCTATTTTCAATTTTTTTCTTCATAAAGCAAATTTTTTTAAGCATTTTGCGACTTTAGTTATCGAGGTGATAATTTTGCTGTTGATTTTTCTGATTGCCTTTTTTATCGGCGCATCCCTTGCGTCCTTTGCCGGCTGCGTCGCCTGGCGTTTTGCAAACAACGTCCACCAAACGATTCCGCGTTCGTTTTGTGAAAATTGCAGACATGCGCTTTGCTTTTGGCAATTGATTCCAGTTGTCGGATACTTGCTTCAAGGCGGAAGGTGCGCATTTTGCAAGCATAAGATTCCTGTCCATGAGACGCTGATCGAAATTACGTTCGGAATTTTTTGCGGAAAGATCTTTTTGCTTAACCCCGATTCCTCAAACCTGCTCACGCTTTTTCTTTCAACCTGGCTGCTTTTTTTGGCCTGGACGGATGCCTTGAAGTTTTGCGTCCCAGCCCTTTCGCTTTATGGAGGCGGAGCGTTGCTGCTTTTATTCCGCATCGATGCTCTTGCGCAAAGAAATGCCATCGATTGGTGTTTTTTCCTGTTGCTCTTCTGCTTGATGAAACTGTTCGAAAAAAAGCAAATGTTTGGCGCAGCCGATACTTTCGTCTGCTTGATTTTGAGCGTTCTTTTCGGCATTCAGAATTTTTGCTTCTTATTGTTTCTTTCGTGCTGTCTGATTATTCTTCATTATGCTTTTTTCCACCAAAAAATGCTGCCTTTCATCCCTTTCATCTTATGTTCTTACTTGTTTTTCGGTTATTTCTTCCCCCAAACAATTAATGTATAATGATTTTACCGATTAATCTTTGGAGGAAATCATTATGACGTACAGAATTTTAATGGACTGCGATCCTGGAATTGATGATGCCTGTGCTCTTTCATGCGCACTGACTGATCCGGAAATATCTCTGGAATTGATCACGACCGTTGCCGGAAACGTTGCAGTCGACAAAACGACCAAAAATGCGCTGCGCCTGGTCGAATTTTTCAGCAAAGACGTTCCTGTCGCTGCCGGAGCCAGGAAACCACTGCTAAAACAACTTGAAGATGCTTCCGAAGTCCATGGCGAATCGGGCATCGATGGTTATGATTTTGGCGAACCTTCGATTAAGCCATTCTCAGATGATGCCGTTTCAATTTTGAAAGACAAGCTTTTGCATAGCGACGTTCCGCTGACGATCATTGCAACCGGTTCTTTCACCAACATCGGGCTTTTACTTTCGCTTTATCCTGAGGTCAAACCAAAGATCAAGGAGTTCATCTTGATGGGAGGATCTCTTGCCCAAGGAAACATGACAAGCGTTGCCGAGTTCAATGTTTTCACTGACCCGCATGCGGCCAGAATCGTTTTTTCATCGGGAATCAAGACAACCATGATCGGGCTTGACTGCACGCTGTTCGGAAGAATTTCCGATGAAACAAAAGATAAAATCAAGCTCTTGGGCCAAGCCGGAAACATGCTTGCCTCAATCATCGAACGCAACATCGATCATGATGAAACGGGCACTGCCATCCACGATTTGCAAACCATTTTCTATTTGCTGCATCCTGAAAAATTCACGACCAAGAAATTTTGGGTTGACGTTGTTTGTGAAGGTCCGGCTATCGGCGCAACCGTTGCGGATATCAGAAAGGCATACCACGAAAAGACAAACGTCAACGTTTGCCTTGATGTGGACACTGATGCATTCAACAAGTGGTTCCTGGAAGAAGTCGAAAAAAATATGCAGTAGCTTTTCGGCTCTGCATTTTATACATCATATACAAAAAAACGACCGGAAATCTCCAGTCGTTTTTCTTTTAGTCTTCGCTATTCAAATTGTTGGCTTTGGCAACGTCTTCCAATGTAGAAACGCCGTCATCTTTGAGCGAATAAACGCCGCTTGCAACTTTAGCAGGAGCATCTTCTTCAGGAACGATGTCACGATACTTCTTCATGCCCGTACCGGCAGGAATAATCTTACCGATGATGACATTTTCCTTAAGGCCGACCAACGGATCGTTCTTGCCGCGGATTGCTGCATCCGTCAAGACACGAGTCGTTTCCTGGAATGAAGCAGCAGACAAGAAACTGTTTGTTTCCAAGGAAGCCTTCGTAATCCCAAGAAGAACGGGACGTGCAGTTGCCGGAATTCCGCCATTAACAAGCGTTTCAACGTTATTGTCCTTGAAATCGTTGAGATCAAGCAACGTACCAGGGAGCATGTTCGTGTTGCCAGGATCCATGATGCGAACTTTTCTGAGCATTTGACGAGCCATAACTTCGATATGCTTATCAGAAATTTCAACACCTTGCATACGGTAAACCTTTTGAACTTCACGCAAAATGTAGTTTTCGGTTGAAAGAACATCACGAACCTTGATCAATTCCTTAGGATCGATTGAACCGACCGTCAACGGATCGCCACGGTGCACGCTGTCGCCTTCAGCAACCTTAAGCACGGCCGTAAACGGAATGTTGTACGTGCGTTCATCCGTATCGCCCTTGACCGTAACGACTTTCGTACGTTCTGCCGGATTTTCTTCAACGCTTTCGACGATACCAGTAACTTCAGTAATCGTCGCACGACCTTTAGGATTGCGTGCTTCAAAAATTTCTTGAACACGAGGAAGACCTTGCGTAATATCGTCACCGGCAACACCACCAGTGTGGAACGTACGCATCGTCAACTGAGTACCGGGTTCACCGATTGACTGAGCAGCCACCGTACCAACGGCTTCACCGACTTCAACTTCGTCGCCGGTGGCCATGTTGCGACCATAGCAGTGTTCGCAGACACCGTGACGCGTGTTGCACGTGAAGGCAGAACGAATCGTTACTTGCTCTACGCCTGCATCAATAACCTTTTGCGCAAGCTCTTCATCCATCATCACGTTGGCAGGAACGATGACTTCGCCTGTCTTAGGATCCTTGACGGACTTCATTGTGTAACGACCAAGAATACGATCATAGAGCGGTTCAATCATTTCGTTTCCTTCACGAATTGCGGTTACGTCAAGGCCACGGTCCGTGCCGCAATCAGTTTCACGAATGATGACGTCTTGAGCAACGTCAACAAGACGACGCGTCAAGTAACCGGAATCGGCAGTCTTCAGAGCCGTATCGGTCATACCTTTACGAGCACCGTGAGTCGAAATGAACATTTCCATCACTGACAAGCCTTCACGGAAGTTGGCAATAACAGGAAGTTCCATCGTCTTGCCGTTAGGAGCGGCCATCAAGCCACGCATGCCGGCAAGCTGAGTAAAGTTCGAGATGTTGCCACGAGCACCGGAATCACTCATCATTTGGATAGGGTTGGAAGGATCCATGTTTTCAACCAGTTTGGCCTGAATCTTATCCTTTGCTTCATTCCAAATAGAGATAACACGGTTGTAGCGTTCGTCTTCCGTAATCAAACCGCGACGGAACTGTTTTGCGACGTTGGCAACTTCTTTATGGGCATTGTCGATGATTTCAGGCTTTTCTTTCAAATCAGTAACGTCGGCAATTCCGACAGTCAAGCCTGACTTCGTTGATTCGTAATAGCCCAAATCCTTCATTTTGTCCAAAAGTTCCGCAGTTGCCGTAACTTTGTAATCCTTGTAGACTTGCGCAATGATGTCTGACAAGAAGCCTGATTTGAAAGGTCCGACAAGTTCATGGTTCTTCAAGTATTCATGAATGTCTTCGCCAGGTTCGAGGAAGTACTTGTCAGGAGTACCAACAGTCAGGTTTTCTTCAGAAGGTTCGTTCAAGTATGGGAAATCATCAGGCAGGATTTCATTGAAGATTGCCTTGCCGGCAGTCGTTACGAGAATGCGACCCTTTTGGAAATCCGTAAACGGCTTGCCTTTTTCTGCCAATGAAGATGCCTGCAATCCGATACGCGTATGCAAGTGAACATAGTTGTTTTGATATGCAGTCCTGACTTCGTTGACGTCTTTGAAAATCATGCCTTCGCCTTCACGATTTGCTTCTTCAATCGTAATGTAGTAGTTACCGATCGTCATATCCTGAGATGGCGAAATGATCGGCTTACCATCTTTAGGCGCCAAAATATGGTGAGCAGCAAGCATCAGCAAACGAGCTTCAGCCTGAGCTTCATCTGACAACGGAACGTGGATGGCCATTTGGTCACCGTCAAAATCGGCGTTGTAAGCTTCGCAGGCAAGCGGATGAAGACGCATGGCTTTTCCGTCGACAAGCGTTGGTTCAAAGGCCTGAATCCCCAAACGGTGGAGTGTAGGGGCACGGTTCAACAGAACCGGATGTTCTTTGATAACATCTTCCAAAACATCCCAGATGTCGTCATCGCGACGATCAATCTTGCGCTTGGCATTCTTAATGTTTGATGCCATTTCGCGTTTTACGAGTTCATGCATCATGAACGGCTTGAACAATTCAAGCGCCATTTCGTGAGGAATACCCATTTGGTTAAGCTTCAGCTTAGGACCAACGTCAATAACAGAACGTCCTGAATAATCGACACGCTTACCAAGAAGGTTTTGACGGAAACGACCTTGTTTACCTTTAAGCATGTGCGACAATGACTTGAGAGGACGATTGCCGGGACCCGTAACGGGACGACCGCGACGACCATTATCAATCAAAGCATCGACAGCTTCCTGCAGCATGCGCTTTTCATTTTGAACAATGATGCCAGGTGCATGAAGTTCAAGCAGACGCTTCAAACGATTGTTACGGTTGATGACGCGACGATACAAATCGTTCAAATCAGAAGTAGCAAAGCGTCCGCCTTCCAATTGAACCATTGGGCGAAGATCAGGCGGGATAACAGGAATCGCATCCATGACCATCCATTCAGGACTGTTGCCGGAGCTCAAAAATGCTTCCAAAATATCCAGACGACGTACGGCACGTGTACGCTTTTGCCCCGTAGCTTCTTTCAATTCTTCCTTAAGTTCTGCACATTCTTTTTCAAGATCAACATCGCGAAGCAAAGTGCGAATTGCTTCAGCACCCATTGCGGCCTTAAATGACTGACCGTATTCCTGGCGCTTTTCGCGATATTCGCCTTCGGTCATGAGTTGTTTCTTTTCAAGGGGCGAATCACCAGGATCAGTAACAACGTAAGAAGCAAAGTAGATTACTTCTTCAAGGGCGCGAGGACTCATGTCAAGCACAAGACCCATGCGACTTGGAATCCCTTTGAAATACCAAATGTGCGTTACCGGTGCTGCAAGTTCAATGTGACCCATGCGTTCACGACGAACTTTTGAACGAGTAACTTCAACGCCGCAACGATCGCAGACAATGCCCTTGTAGCTGACTTTCTTGTACTTGCCGCAAGCACATTCCCAGTCTTTTGTTGGTCCAAAAATTCGTTCATCGAACAGACCGTCTTTTTCTGGTTTCAACGTACGATAGTTGATTGTTTCAGGCTTCTTGACTTCACCGTAAGACCAGCTGCGGATCTTATCGGATGAAGCCAGACCTATTTGCATGCTATCGAATTTATTGACATCGATCAAAGGACCGACCTCCCTTTTCCATAATTCTTGACTGATTATAATTCAGACTTTGTTTCTTCTTCAGTGTTTTCTGCTTCTTGCTTTTCCTTTTGTTCATGCGATAACTTGGCTAAAGCATCAACGTTGACGACTTCATCGTCTTCTTCGTCCATATCGCGCAATTCGATTTCTTGCTTTTTAGAATCAAGAACCTTCATATCAAGTCCTAATGCCTGCAATTCCTTTACGAGAACGCGGAATGATTCGGGAACGCCAGGTTGCGGAATTTGTTCACCCTTAACGATAGCTTCGTAGGTCTTGACGCGTCCGACAACGTCATCAGACTTATAGGTTAAGATTTCCTGCAGCGTGTAGGCAGCACCGTAAGCTTCAAGCGCCCAGACTTCCATTTCACCGAAACGCTGTCCACCAAATTGAGCTTTACCACCAAGAGGCTGTTGCGTAACAAGCGAGTATGGTCCGATCGAACGTGCGTGAATCTTGTCATCAACCATGTGAGCCAGTTTCATGTAGTACATGACGCCAACGGCAATTCGGTTGTCAAACGGTTCGCCGGTACGGCCGTCATACAAGATCGACTTGCCATCAGAAGGAAGGCCCGCTTCCTTCAAAGCATTCCAAATATCTTCATCACGAGCACCATCGAAAACAGGTGACGTTACGTGAATGCCAAGCTTGCGAGCAGCCATCCCCAAGTGAAGATCGAGTACCTGACCAATATTCATACGTGATGGAACGCCCATTGGCGAAAGCATGATATCGATTGGAGTGCCATCAGGCATAAACGGCATATCTTCTTCAGGGATAACGACGGAAACCGTACCCTTGTTGCCGTGACGGCCGGCCATCTTGTCACCGACTTGAAGCTTGCGCTTTTGTGCAATATAAACACGAACCATCATATTTACGCCAGGTGCCAATTCGTCGCCTGCTTCACGAGTGAAGATTTTGACGTCTTGGACGATTCCGCCGCCGCCATGAGGAACGCGAAGGGAAGTATCACGCACTTCACGCGCCTTTTCGCCAAAGATTGCGTGTAAGAGACGTTCTTCGGCCGAAAGCTCCGTAACGCCCTTTGGAGTTACCTTGCCGACCAGAATATCGCCATCCTTAACTTCGGCACCGACACGAATAATCCCGAATTCATCGAGGTTCTTCAATGCGTCTTCACCAACGTTAGGAATTTCGCGAGTCATTTCTTCAGGTCCGAGTTTCGTATCACGCGCCTCTGATTCATGTTCTTCGATATGAATCGACGTATAAACGTCTTCTTTAACCAAACGTTCGTTGATTGCAATCGCATCTTCGAAGTTGTAGCCATCCCATGTCATGAAAGCGATCAGCGGGTTTTGACCCAATGCAAGTTCGCCTTGTTCCATCGAAGGACCATCTGCCAAAACTTCATCGGCATCAACGTGATCACCAACGTGAACGATCGGTGTCTGGTTATAGTTTTTGCCGCCGTTAGAGCGACGGAACTTCATCAACTTGTATGAATCAAGCGCTCCGTCTTCACGGCGAACCCTGATTTCTCTGGCATCCACATATTCAATCGTTCCGGCATGTTCTGCAATCAAAGCATCTCCGGAGTCATGAGCAGCCTTATATTCGATACCTGTACCGACAAGCGGTGCGTGCGGCTTGATCAAAGGAACCGCCTGACGCTGCATGTTGGCACCCATCAAAGCACGGTTGGAGTCATCGTTTTCCAAGAAAGGAATACATGCCGTCGCAACAGCAACTACCTGCTTAGGCGAAACGTCCATGTAGTCAACCTTGTCAACTGAAATTTCAATGTTTTCATCCTTGCTGCGAGCCATAACGACCGGATCTACAAAAGAACCGTCATCATTAAGCGGTGAGTTGGCTTGCGCAACAACGTAATTATCTTCTTCATCGGCCGTCAGATAGTCAATCTTGTCCGTAACCTTGTGCGTATCCCATGAAACGCGACGATACGGCGTTTCAATAAAACCATACTTGTTGACGTGAGCATATGTCGACAAACTGTTGATCAAACCGATGTTAGGACCTTCAGGCGTTTCAATCGGGCACATGCGACCATAGTGAGTATAATGAACGTCACGAACTTCATATCCGGCACGGTCACGAGTCAAACCGCCAGGTCCCAAAGCTGACAAACGACGCTTATGAGTAAGTTCGCCAAGAGGATTCGTCTGATCCATGAACTGCGACAGCTGGGAGCTTCCGAAGAATTCCTTGATTGAAGCTACGACAGGTCGAATGTTGATCAACTGTTGTGGCGTAACCGTTGCGATATCTTGAATAGACATGCGTTCGCGAACGACGCGTTCCATTCTCGTCAAACCGATTCGGAATTGGTTTTGAAGCAATTCGCCAACGGAACGGATGCGACGGTTGCCCAAGTGATCGATGTCGTCGGTTGATCCGAGGCCTTCTTGCAAATTGAAGAAGTAGTTCATTGATGCCAAAATATCTGATGGCGTAATGTGCTTGTATTCCAAAGGAACGTTGCCGTTACCGATCAAGTTGATGACTTCTTCAGGGTTGGTTTCTGAATAAACCTTGATGATTTGGAGCGTCATCGGTTCTTGGACAACACCCTCTTCTGAAGGATGGAACGTGAACATCTTGAAATCGTCACGTTTCAAGTAAGGAGCAAGCTTTTCCATGATTGGTTTCGTAACGACTTCGCCGCTTTCGACGATAATCTCGCCCGTTTCAGGATCAGCCAACGTTTCGGCCAAACGAGCGCCCAGAAGACGCGTTTTAAGATCAAGCTTCTTATTGATCTTGTAACGACCGACTGCAGCAAGGTCGTAGCGCTTCGGATCAAAGAAACGTGCCGTCAGCAAGCTGCGTGAAGAATCAGCAGTCTTAGGTTCACCTGGACGCAAGCGTTCGTAGATATCCTTCAAGGATTCTTCAACGCGAGAATCTTCCGTATTTTTGTGAACGTCTTTTTCCAAAGTATTCATCAAGCAGTCGTTTTGCCCGAGAATTTCAATGATTTCAGAGTCCGTACCATACCCGAGCGCACGAACCAATTCCGTCAAAGGAATCTTGCGCGTCCTGTCGATACGCACGTATGAAATGTTTTTAGCATCCGTTTCATATTCAAGCCATGCGCCACGGTTAGGAATAACCGTCGTGCCGTATGTTTCACGACCGTTCTTATCCATTTCGGAATTAAAGTAAACGCCTGGAGAACGAACAAGCTGAGAAACGATAACACGCTCTGCACCGTTGATAATGAACGTGCCTTGCTTCGTCATCAGAGGGAAATCACCGAAAAATACGTCTTGAGACTTGATTTCGCCGGTTTCCTTGTTAATCAAACGCAATGTTACGTGCAAAGGAGCTGAGTAGTTAGCATCATGCTCACGAGCCTCATCAACCGTATACTTAGGTTCCAATAATTGATAGTTTACGAATTCAAGCGACAATTTGCCGGCAAAGTCTTCGATCGGCATAATGTCCTCAAACATTTCGCGAAGTCCTTCATCCAAGAACCACTTGTATGAATCTGTCTGGATCTCAATCAAGTTTGGCAATTCGAGAACTTCTTTAATTCGAGAATAACTTCTGCGCACACGGTGCTTGCCGTATTTTACTAAATGTCCTGCCAAGTTGTTCACCTCTCCAAAAATTTGCTGTGAAATTAAACACTACTGAAATATTACATTTGTGTTACAAATGATCTTTTTTCAATTCTTTTCGTGAATTTTGGCAAAAAAAAACCAAAAACAGTTCTGTTTAACTTGAATAAACCTCACTATTTTTGCTTCTTCTTTTGCTCAACATGGACAATATATCACATTGAGCATCTAAATTCACAGTTTTATGCATCTACATATTTTACCAACAAGTCAACGGATTGTCAAACATTCATCAAAAAAATTTGACAACTGCCAACGAAATAATTCTCACAACCACGACGACCATCAAACTTTTTGAAACAACCGCTGCCAAAACCGTCGGAATCGAGGCAAGCAGATTTTCAACATTGATCGTCGGCAAACTGCCAAGATGCTGGACGAACAGATTTTCAAAACACAATGCCGCCATGATGACTACCGGCACAAAGCTTAAGTATTCGACCACTGAATTTGGCAAATGAAATTTCTTCAACAAAACGAACGGCACGACTCGTGAAATCCACGTCACCAAACCGCACAAAAGAATCGTCAAAATTATAAAACTAACAGAACACATGCTTTAATCCCACCCCGATTCCGCATCCGACCAAAGTTGCAAACACGACCACCAAATTTTTCGGAATGAAAATCCTCCCTAAAAAAACAGCCCCAAGGTCACAAAAACCATGGCAGCCTGCAAGCTCTTGGCCAAAGAATCATCGGCAATAATTTGCAAATAAAGCAATCCGACAAACATCGCGACCAAAGCAAAATCCATTCCGAAACGCTCAGGGTTACCGATGAAACTCCCTAGAACCACGCCCGCATAAGATGAGACTCCCAAGTAACGTACGCAATCAGATTAGCAGAATTGAACCATTCAAAACTCAGAATGCCACCGGTGCGATTTTTCTTATTCATGCTCAAGGCAAAAGTTTCATCAGTCAAAAACGAGCCTATCAAAACATTTTTTGACATGCTTTCTTTTGAAAAATAAGGGGCAACGTTCATCGACATCAAAATCATTCGCGAATTGACCAAAAAGGTCGACAAGACGATTGATGCCAACGGACTGCCCGCTTGCAGCATGCTGACGGTTACGAACTGTGCGGAACATCCGTATGTAACTAGCGACATCAGCGTGATGATCCATGGCGAAAGTCCCGCTGATCTGCCAACAACCCCAAATGCCAAGCCAATGCCGATATACCCGAAAACAGTCGGCAGCGTATCGGTTACTCCCGCCCTGACGTCAAGTTCATCATTCACTTAAACCACCCCCGTAGTGTATTGATTACAAAGATACACCGATATTCGGGCGATTTCCACAAGTTTTTGAAAACAACGTCGATTTATCAAAAGAGGGGATGAAAAAACTCTGTCTCAAATTGAAAAACCGGATGGTTTGCAATCAATCGCAAACCTGATCCGGTTTTTTACGTATACGTGACAAGCGCCGGCAATGATGGAAATGACCTAAAATAGGCTGGCGGCAAATTATTAGTGCGCTGATTTATAAAACGCTGCATTTGGCAAAAGCTCTGCCGTTTACGGACAAATGCTCCGAAAAGCGCCTTTTGTCCGTAAATTCCCAGTATAATGGTCAAAAATTTAGTCAAGTCCTAATTTGTGTGTAAAATATTTTTCCCAGGCACAAGTTGTGCAGGGGATGCGAATGCATCCATGTCTGTCC
>JBHADD010000237.1:0-6108 GCA_041854925.1 Ligilactobacillus sp.
ACTTTCGAGGCTGGACGGGCCGATTTCGGAGAGTCAGGTAGACAAAAATCAGACATTCACCCCGGTTTTTGTCTACTTTCGAGGCTGGGCGGGCCGATTTCGGAGAGTCAGGTAGACAAAAATCAGACATTCACCCCAGTTTTTGTCTACTTTCGAGGCTGGGCGGACCGATTTTGGACCAACCGGTAGACAAAAATCAGACATTCACCCCGGTTTTTGCCTACTTTCGAGACTGCGCGAGTCGATTTTGGAGCCGGCGGTAGACAAAAATCAGACATTCACACCGGTTTTTGTCTACTTTTGGGACCGCACCAGCCACGATTAAGGTCAAATCTCCAATTTTCAATTTTGCTCGTAAACTGCAGAGGTACCACGGGAATTCAACCGAGTCAAGAAGGCCATTGATGCCGACAGCACTGGATTTTTCATGAAAAGAGCATCCTAAATGTACTATAATTAGGCATAAGGGAGGCTTCAGCATGGATATCTTATCACTAAAAAATATTTCATTCCAAAATATCTTGGCCAATATCAACTTGAACGTTCCGCAAAACAGCTTCATCACGCTCAGTGGCCCATCAGGATCGGGAAAAAGTACGATTTTGAAAATTTGTGCGCGCATGCTGACGCAATCCACAGGTGAATTAATTTTTGAAGGAGAAGATGCTGCCAAAATACCTGTGGATAAATATCGAATGCAAGTTTCGTATTGTTTTCAACAACCGGTGCTTTTTGGAGATACAGTGGCTGATAACCTTGACTTTCCGTTCGAGATCAGAAAAGAACCAGTGAAACGCCAACACGAAATCGAACTGTTGGAGCGCGTAAACTTAAGCTCATCATACTTGGAAAAGCCCATCGCTGATCTTTCCGGCGGTGAAAAACAGCGCGTGGCATTGATTCGCAACTTGATGTTTAAACCAAAGGTTCTCCTGCTTGACGAAGTTACGGCGGGGCTTGATGCGGATAATAAAAAAATTGTCCACATGTTGATAAGTTCTTACAGAAAATCTGGCGGAACCGTTATCGCCGTGACGCACGACACCGACGAATTACGCCAGGCAGAACAAATCATCCATATTGAGGAGGGACGAATCATTGAACAATAGCGTTCACGTTAATAATCTCAGTCTGACATACGCCGCCGTCTTAGTTATCGTTGCGCTGATCATCTCAAATCGACAGAAGCTAAAGCTTGAATCGGACATGATTGTCAGCGTCATTCGGGCAATCGTGCAGCTGACGATTGTCGGTTACGTTTTGAAATACATCTTTTCGCTCAACAACATTCTTGTAACTGCCGCAATGATTCTGATAATCATTTTCAATGCCGCCCGCAATGCGGCAAATCGAGGCAAAGGCATCCCAAAGCTTTTTTGGCCTTCGTTCATTGCCATTTTGACGAGCACTTCGATTACTCTTTTAGGTTTGGTCCTGAGCGGCGCAATCAAGTTTATTCCATCGCAGATCATTCCAATCTCCGGAATGATTGCCAGCAATTCGATGGTGGCAATCGGTCTTTGTTACAAGCAGATGAAAACCAAATTCCACGATGAGCATCAACGAATCGAAGAAAAACTTGCGCTCGGAGCTCAACCGTTTCAAGCATGCGCAAACATTGTTCAAACGTGCGTCAAAACCGGAATGCAGCCGACGATTGATTCTGCCAAAACGTACGGCATCGTCAGTCTTCCGGGGATGATGTCAGGTTTGATTTTTGCGGGAGTCGACCCTGTATTTGCCATCAAATACCAAATCATGGTCGTCTTCATGCTGCTTTCGGCAACCAGCCTGGCATCGGTTTGTTCGTCATATATAGCCTATCGCCGCTTTTTCAATGACGAGTTTCAAATCATTATCGATTAGCACAAAAAAGACTGATGATGCACGAAAACAAACTATTTTTCCTTATCTCCATCATGGAAGTCGATTGTCAAACATACGCAAAAAAAACGGATGATTCGCAACTAATTGCAAATCATCCGTTTCTTTATTTGAGGCAGAGCTTTTTCAGCCTCTCCTCATTTATTTTTGTTCGTACTTAGCAGCACGTTCCTTATACATTTCAACTTGATCTTCACGGCAGCGAACGAAGTGGCCAGGCGTGATTTCACGCAGCTTGGCCGGTTTGCCTTCAACATCTTGCTCGATCGATGCATCATACAAAATCTGCTTGCGGTTGCGTTCAAATTCAGGGTCAGGAACCGGAACGGCGGAAATCAAACTTGCCGTGTAATCATGAAGCGGCTTCGTATACACGTCATCGGCCGGTCCTACTTCAAGCAGACGACCGAAGTGCATAACGCCGATGCGATCCGAAATATACTTGACCATCGACAGATCGTGAGCAATGAAAAGATACGTCAAGCCTTTTTGTTCCTGCAAATCTTTAAGCAGGTTGACAACTTGGGCCTGGATGGAAACGTCCAAAGCAGAAATTGGTTCATCGGCAATGATGAAGCGCGGTTCAACGGCCAAAGCACGCGCAATGCCGATACGTTGACGCTGACCGCCTGAGAATTCATGCGGATAACGGCTGGCGTGATCCTTGTTCAAGCCGACCGTTTCCAACAATTCTTCAACTTTGGCACGACGTTCTTCCTTTGTCTTGACCAAGCCGTGAATATCCAGACCTTCTGCAATGATGTCTTCAACCGTCATACGGGGGTTGAGAGAAGCATAAGGATCTTGGAAAATCATCTGCATGTCACGGCAGAATTTAAGATGATCTTCTTTTGAATTAAGTTTGCTTACGTCTTTTCCGTCAAAGATAATCTGACCGTCAGTCGGATTATAAAGATGAATGATGCTTCGGCCGGTAGTTGTCTTACCTGAACCGGATTCGCCAACAAGTCCGAAAGTTTCGCCTTCGTAGATGTCAAACGTAACATCATCGACAGCTTTGACCATATCTGCCTTGCCGACTCCGAAGTATTGTTTCAAATGCTTGACTTCGAGAAGTTTCTTTTTTTGTTCTGGCATACGGTTTTCTTCCTTCCTTGTAACTATTTGGCAGCTGCTTGCATTTCTTGCCAAATTTTTTGGCGACGCAGGATTTCATCAGGTGGCGTAATCTTTGGCGCATCCTTGTGCAAGAGCCATGTTGCTGCATAGTGCGTATCAGAAACCTTGAAGAATGGTGGCTGTTTTTCGGCATCAATCTTCATGGCATACGGATTACGAGCTGCAAACGGATCGCCCTTAGGCGGATCAAGCAAGTCGGGAGGAGTACCCGGAATTGCTTCAAGCTTTGTACTTGAAAGCGTCGGCATTGAGTTCAGCAAGCCCCATGTATATGGATGCTTAGGATTATAGAAGATTTCATCAACCGTTCCGTATTCGATGATTTGACCAGCGTACATAACAGCTACGCGATCAGCCATCCCGGCAACAACACCCAAGTCATGGGTGATGAAGATAATGGATGTTTCAATCTTTTGTTGAAGTTCTTTCATCAAATTCAGAATTTGCGCCTGGATCGTAACGTCCAAAGCAGTTGTAGGTTCATCAGCAATTAAAATTTCCGGGTAGCAAACGAGCGCAATCGCAATCACGATACGCTGACGTTGACCGCCTGAAAATTGGTGAGGATAATCGTTGATACGTTCTTCTGCATTTGCAATCCCGACCAGTTTCAAGATTTCAAGAGCCTGTGACCAGGCCTTCTTCTTATCGACATTTTTGTGAATCATCAACGGTTCGGCAATCTGGCGACCGATTTTCATCGTTGGATCCAATGACGTCATTGGATCTTGGAAAATCATCGCAATGTCCTTGCCGCGAATTTCCTGCATTTCTTTTTCGGTCTTCTTCAGCAAATCTTCACCGCGATACATGACCGAGCCGCCGACAACTTCAGCGTTGTTGGCAAGAAGCCCCATCAGACTCTTCGTCGTAACGGACTTGCCTGAGCCGGATTCACCAACGATGGCGAGTGTTTCACCTTTATCAAGGTGGAAACTGACATCACGAATAGCCTTTACATCGCCAGCATAGGTGTGGAAATTAATTTCAAGGTTTTTTACGTCTAAAATTCTTTCGCCCATCTTAATTACCTACCTTCTTGTCTTTGGATCAAATGCATCGCGAAGACCGTCGCCTAAAAGGTTAAAGGAGATCATCAATACACAAAGAACGATTGCCGGATACCACATCTGGTATGGCAAGAATTGGAAATTCTTCTGGCCATCGTTGAGCAATACACCAAGAGACGTTTCAGGAGCAGAAATACCGATACCGATGAAACTCAGGAATGCTTCGAAGAAGATAGCACTAGGAATCGTGTACATCGTCTGAATGATGATGATGCTTGAAAGATTCGGAACCAAATGCTTTATCGCAATCTTAACCGGCGATTCGCCCAATGTTCTTGCGGCCAAAACATATTCCTGACTCTTCAGCTGGAGCGTCTCCGCTCGAATCATTCTGGCCATCGTCGTCCAACTTGAAATGGCAATGGCCAAGATAATTGACGTCATGCCCGGTTTGAAGACAAGAAGCATCAAAACAACAATGACAAGACTCGGAATCGACGAGATGATTTCAATAATACGCTGCATGACATTATCCACCATCCCGCCTTTCCAGCCTGAAACAATGCCATACGAGACCCCGATCGTAAGGTCAAAGAACGTCGCAACCAAAGCAACGATCAACGAAACTTTCGTACCATAGATGATACGTTGCGCAAGCGAGTGACCAAGGTAATCAGTTCCCAAAACGAAGTATGTTCCTTCAGGAATATTGTTTGCCTTATATTGGTCAACCCAAACTCCGCCCTGCTTAATCTTGCCGTTAAACCCATTGATGTCTACGCCAGGAATCTTGGCAGGCAGGTTGGCATACTTAGGTGCGGACTTGACCAAAGTATCATGATTAATGAACGGTGTCGAACCGAAAGCCACAACAATCATTACGATAATGACAAAAAGCGAAATAACGGCACCTTTGTTTTTCTTGAGACGACGCCATGCATCCTGTGTGAAAGTTAAGGATGGGGCTGCGATTTTTTCAGCATCAAGCTCTTCTTCTTTTGGCAAAGCTTGAAAATCTTCCGGAGAAACTTTTACTTCCGGATCTAACTTCAAATTTTCTTCCATAGCTTAATCCTCATTTCCAGCAAGACGAATACGCGGGTCGATGATTCCGTAGATGATGTCAGTCAACAGAATAACTGCCACCAAACCTGCGGAGAAGAGCATCGTAACACCCATGATCGTTGGATAGTCGTTGGTTGTGATTGACTTGACGAATTGTTCACCGATACCAGGAATCGAAAAGATGTTTTCGATAACCATGGAACCAGTCATCAATGAAACAGTATATGGTCCAATCAAAGTAATGAGAGGAATCAAACTGTTGCGAAGTGCATGATGATAGACAATTTGAAACTTGCTCAAGCCCTTGGCACGCGCAAGCTCAATATAATCAGAATTCAAAACGTCGACCATGCCGGTTCGAATAAAACGAGCGGTTTCAGCCAAAGGACCTACGCCAAGCGCAATCGTCGGCAAAACCGTGTATGAGAACCCGCCCCAATCGGCAATCGGTAAGATGCCGAGTTTCAAAGCAATATAGTATTGCAAAAGCACGGCCAAAACGAAGTTCGGAACGGACTTGCCGATGATTGACAGAACGGTAACCAACGTATCAACCCACGTATTGCGATTGATGGCGGCAATAGAGCCCAAAATGATTCCGAAGAATACTCCAAAAATCATTGCTTGAATGCCAAGTTGTGCAGAAGCACCGATACGAGTTGCAATCAAGTATGATACCGGTTGGTTGCTGAATTGGAAAGAAGTACCCATGTCCCCATGGAGCATCCCGCCAAGATACATCAAATATTGCATCCAAACAGGTTTGTCTAAGCCATATTGCTGGTTCATGATCTGAATCTGTTCAGGTGTCATTTTTTCTTGGTTAGAATATGGCGTCCCTGGCATCAGCTTCATCAAAAAGAACGTGATGGTTGCTACCAAGAACAATGTGAGTGCCATATAGAAAACCCTTTTTGCCAGGTATTTTTTCATAACAAATCCTCTCACAATCTTTGTTTTAAGAAACGTCAAAATCCCGTATTACAGGCATCTGTTCATTTCTCTTTAA
>JBHADD010000238.1:0-5899 GCA_041854925.1 Ligilactobacillus sp.
AGAGCGACCTGGCGACCTTTTTTAACCGCGGATCAAGTGCCATCCTCATCATCGGCGAGCTCAGCACTGCTTTTTTGAACGTTTCCGGGTATTTTTCCAAATACAGCGCACCGACGCAGCCGCCCATCGAGTGCGCAAACAACATCAAATCAAGCTTTTTTCCATCATTTTGGAAACCTCATCGGTAAACAATTTCAAGTCTTCGACATACTCGGCAAAATTTCCGACGTAAACCGCATCCTTGTCCGAAACTTCGCGCAAAGACTTCCCGAATCCTCGCTGCTCATAAAAGAACACGGCATATCCCGCATGATAAAAATCGTAAAACAGCTCATGATACTTGCCCGAAAAATTCGCAAAAACCATGCACGAAAACAAGCGCTTTTTTTGGTTTTTCAGGAATCGCACAGTATGCTTGAATCTTTTTTCCGTCATAGCTGTCAAACGCAAAGTCCGTGACGTTTTCTTCAATCCACGGCTTGACTTCCTGCTCCATAAAACGTTCATAGTCCTCGTCCTTGAACGGAACCATCCTTACTTCGTTCAAATTATTTACCCCTTCCAAAGCATCTTTTCGAAACTGAAATTAAAAAATAGTTTCCAAAGGAAATTATACTATGGAATTTGGCTCTTTTATGTACAGAGTTGGTAAAATGTCGGTAAGGTAATATGCTTTTACGAAAAGTTGCCCACTCGTTGTCAAATCACCAGCACATCCCCAACCACGCAAAAAAGCACCCGCCCCCATAGAGCGAGTGCTTTTTTCCCTTGCGATAATCGAAAATTAACGCTTGGAGAATTGTGAAGCCTTACGAGCTTTCTTAAGGCCTGGCTTCTTACGTTCTTTCATACGTGCATCACGTGTCAAAAGACCTGCACGCTTGAGAACGCCACGGAAATCTGGGTCAACTTCGAGCAATGCACGAGCGATACCATGACGTGTAGCGCCTGCTTGGCCGGAGAAACCACCGCCGTTTACGTTTACCAAAACGTCATATTGACCTTTTGTTTCCGTAACAGCAAATGGTTGTACCATAACTTCGCGTAAGTTTGCAAATGGAACATATTCTTCTGCAGGTTTGCCGTTCATCGTGATCTTGCCTGTACCAGGAACTAAGATTACACGAGCGACAGAGTTTTTACGACGGCCTGTGCCGCGATATTGTACTTGTGCCAAAATCGTTTTCCTCCTAGGTTAGATTAAGTTAGTGATATCCAAAACTTCTGGGTTTTGTGCTGCATGCTTGTGATCTGCGCCACGGTATACATGAAGCTTCTTAGCTTGTTGACGGCCAAGGGAACCCTTTGGAAGCATGCCCTTAACGGACAATGCGATAAGCTTTTCCGGATCCTTTTCACGGTAATCACCAGCTGTACGAGCCTTCAAGCCACCTGGATGGTTTGAGTGATGGTAATAAATCTTGTTCTTGTCTTTACGACCTGTCAAAGCAACCTTTTCAGCATTGACAACGACTACGTAATCGCCTGTATCAACATTTGGTGTAAATGTTGGTTTGTTCTTACCGCGTAATACGGAAGCCACAACAGCTGACAAACGGCCCAAAGGCACGTCTGTTGCGTCTACGACATACCACTTACGTTCTACTTCGCCTGGTTTTGCAATATATGTTGTACGCACGTTAATTTCCTCCATTTGATGTATACATGTTTGACATACAATAAGATTAACGGGGCTTACTGTGGGGCAAACAATACCAAATACTATATTACGATTTTTCTTCGATATAGTCAATTGGATTTCTCTTAAAAATTTAAAGAATCTGCAATTTTTCCTTAGTCATAATAGACTTCTTTTAAATACAGTCCGCTGGCAGGCGCCGTTTCGCGACATTCATTTCGATCCTTGACTTCGTACAATCTCAAAAAATCATGCACGGGACGTTTGCCGTTGCCGATTTCAAGCAGCGTTGCCACCATGATTCTGACCTGGTTGTACAAAAAGCCGTTGCCACAAAATTCAAAGATGATTTCGTCGTTTTCCTTGTCTTCTCTGACGGTTGCCTCATAAATCGTGCGAACGTGATTTTTCGTTTGGCTGCCGGAAGCAACAAAACTTGAAAAATCATGCGTTCCCACCAGATCGGGCATGGCTTCCTTGATTTTTTCAATGTCCAACGGATATTTGTAGTGACCCGTGTAAAAACGCTTGAACGGGTTCGTAAAACGCCCGCGACTGACACGGTACATGTAGCGCTTGCCATGCGTCGTAAAACGAGCATGGAAGTCGTTTGGAACGATTTCGCATCCGACAACCTCGCAGTCGAGCGGAAGCATTGAATTCAGCCCCTTGAGCATTCCTTCTGCCGGAATGTCATGCGGAAAGTCAAAATGCACGACCTGTCCCAAAGCGTGCACGCCGGCATCCGTTCTGCCGGAGCCGTAAATCGTGATGTAATCAGAATTTTTGCTCATCTTGTTGACGGCAGCCTCAAGCACCGATTGCACGGTTCTTTGATTCGGCTGTACCTGAAAACCGGCAAAATTGGTGCCGTCATAAGCAAGTGTAATCTTGTATCTTCTAGTCATTAAAATTTCCTCAAAATAAACAGCAGAATCGTCACGATCGCAAACAAAATCACCGCAATCGTGTCGATTTTGGTCCAAACCTGCACTCTGTATTTCGTCCGGCCTTCACCTCCGCGATAACCGCGTGCTTCCATTGCCGTCGCAAGTTCTTCCGCACGGTTGAACGAACTGACGAACAGCGGAATCAACAGCGGAATCACGGCCTTGATCCGTTGCATCAAAGTCCCTTCCGAAAAATTGACGCCGCGCGATCTTTGCGCATTCATGATCTTTTCCGTTTCATCCATCAGAGTCGGCACAAAGCGCAATGCAATCGAAAGCATCAAGGAAATTTCGTATACCGGAACCTTGATGGCCTTGAGCGGCTTCAAAAGCGACTCGATCGCATCGGAAATTTCAAGCGGCGCAGTCGTCAGCGTCAAAAGCGTCGACATGAAAATGATCAAAACGAAGCGACAAAAGACGTAAAAGCCGTTGACAATCCCAAAATGCGTCAGGGACAGCGGACCGAAAGCCCAATAGACATGGCCGCCTCTTGTGAAAAACACCTGCAAAAGCACGGTAAAAACGATCAAACCAAGCAAGGGCTTGACGCCTTTGATGAAAAATCCGATGCCAAGGTCGGAAAACTTGACGCACATCAAGACAAATGCCGTAAGCAACAGATACGTCTGCCAGTTGTTGCACAAAAAGATGATTGCCACAAAATAGAAACTGAGCACCAGCTTGCTTCTGGCATCCATTCGGTGAACCAAAGAATCACCGTTGACGTAGCGCCCAAGCAAAAGCTTATTCATCTGCAGAACCCCCTTTTATCCTGTCCGCCAGGATCTGCGCCAATTCTTTTTTCGTCAGCGGAAGAGAATCAAATTTCATCCCGCTTGCCATCAGTTTTTCGGCAAACTTGGTCGTCTGAGGCAGATCGAGATGATGTTCTCTGAGCCATTCAGGTTTTGAAAATAAAGCTTTTGGCGTCGTATCGGCAATCAGTCTGCCATGTTCCAAAACCAGCGCATGGTCGGCATAATCGGCGACATCATTCATCTGGTGCGTTACCAAAATGATCGTCATCCCGTTTTTGTGAAGTCTTGAAAAAAGCCGCATCATTTCCAAACGACCCATTGGATCAAGTCCTGCCGTCGGTTCGTCCAAAACCAAAATTTTCGGCTCCATTGCCAAAATACCGGCAATCGCCACGCGCCGCATCTGCCCGCCGGAAAGCTCAAACGGAGACTTGTCCAAAACCTCATCGGGAAGATCGACCATTTTGGCCATTCTGACTGCGATTGTTTCTGCCTCCTCGTCTGACTTGCCGAAATTTTTCGGAGCAAACGCAATATCTTTTTTGACCGTTTCTTCAAACAGCTGCGCTTCAGGAAACTGAAAAACGAACCCGACTTCTTTTCTCAAATCGCCGAGCTCCTTGTTTTGCGTTTCCGGCGTAATCTGACGTCCATTGATTTCCAGGAATCCTTCAGTCGGCTTCAGCAAGCCGTTCAAATGCTGCATCAGAGTCGACTTGCCGCTTCCGGTGTGGCCGATGACGGCGGTATAGCTTCCGTCTGTTATCTCAAGCGAAACATCTTCCAGCGCCTTATGTTCCATCGGCGTGCCCGCCTGATAGCTGTAGCTTAATTTTTCAACGCGGATCGGCATAACCAGTCAACCATCCCTTCTTCATCCAAATATTCATTTGGAACATCGATTCCCTTTTCTTTCAGCTCTTTTTTCAACGCTTCGGGGTATGGCAGATCAAGTCCGATTTTCGTCAGCAGATCACCGCTCGCAAAAATTTTTTCCGGCACGTCGTCATCAATGACCCTGCCGTCGTTCAAGACGATGACGCGATCGGCCAGGCTGGCTTCATCAATATCGTGCGTGATCGAAATAATGGTAAAGTTTTCCTCATCGTTCAACCGCCTCATCAGCCCGACGATGTCTCTTTTTCCCTCCGGATCCAGCATGCTTGTCGATTCGTCAAAAATAATGATCTTCGGTCTGACGGCCAAAACTCCGGCAATGGCAACGCGCTGCTTTTGTCCCCCGGAAAGGCGCACGGGTTCGTGTTTTGCAAATGCGGTCATATCGACTGCTTCCAAAACTTCTTTGACGCGTTTTTGCATTTCTGCGCGCGGAATCCCCCTGTTCTCCATGCCGAAAGCCACGTCTCCTTCAACGTCTGCGCCAACGAACTGGTTGTCCGGATTTTGGAAAACCATGCCGATGCGTTCTCTGACGTCCCACACGGTTTCTTCCGTCAAATGCAGTCCATCGACTTCAATCGACCCGGACTCGGGCATAAGCAGGCCGTCAATGCACCGTGCCAAAGTCGACTTGCCGCTTCCGTTGTGTCCAATCAATGCCACCCATTGGCCTGATTCAATTTCTAAATTAACGTTATCCAGTGTTTTTCTTTCAGCTTCAGCCGAATATGAAAATGTCAGATCCTTAATTTTAATTATTGAGCTCAATCTGCTTCCCCACTCTCATCGTATTAGAAATATCATACCACATTTTACACAAAAAAAAGCCGTGCCGCAAATTGTCAACTTGCAGACACGACATAATTAAATGACTTGTTCGTCGATCCAGGCCTGATAAAAGGTCCCTTCTTCTTCAGTAACGCATGGTTTGTAGGCATTTAATTCAACCTGAGCCTGATCATACCTTCGCCAAAGAATCGTGCTCAAAAAAGTCAATCCCAGCCTGTAGTCGTGAGCCTTTCTTTGATTCATCCGTGCGACTTTTTCCTGCAGATCAGCAAAGATTGCAAGCGCACGGTCGCGCCGATGCAGCCCAACGTTGCATGACAGTCGCAAATATTCGAGTTCGGCACTGTATTTTTCAGAAGAGATCGTATCCATGTAGGCCATGCACTCCTCAAAAGTTTCGACTCTGAAAAGGCAATATGCAATCTGGAGCTCGTCGATCGGCCTAAAATCCAAGATTCTGGTATCAGCCAGCGAGATGATCGTCTTGTAAATACCGAGCAATTGTGCTGCCGACAAAAGGTATACCGCCTGCTTGCGCCGTTTGGCAACCTTTGATCGGTAAGAAATCTTTCCTGTCACAAGATACAGTGCAAAAAAAGCGCAGGCGCCGGCAAAAACCAAGCTGTTCCAATCAAAATCGCAAACGCTGACGATCAAAACAATGCTTGTCAGCACCAGTGCCAAAATGCTTCGACGTAAGCAGGCATTAAAATGAACGATGATTTCATTTTCGACAAATTTCTCAACAGTCGAATCAACAACGTAATGAACGTTTTTCTCCAGACGCGAAGAAACGGCTTCAAATGAGCGTTCTTTTTGTTCATGGCCGGAATCTTTCTTTAAAAGAAGCCATGTCAGAC
>JBHADD010000239.1:0-2548 GCA_041854925.1 Ligilactobacillus sp.
GATGTTGTCAAAGTCGGCATCGGACCGGGTTCAATCTGCACGACCCGCATCATAGCCGGCGTTGGCGTTCCGCAACTCACGGCTGTTTACGATGCAGCAAGCGTTGCGCGCGAATATGGCAAGACGATCATTGCCGATGGCGGCATCAAGTACTCCGGTGATATCGTCAAAGCACTTGCAGCCGGTGGCTATGCAGTCATGCTTGGTTCAATGCTGGCCGGCACGGACGAAGCACCTGGCGAAACGATTATTTATGAAGGACGTCGTTTCAAGACATATCGTGGCATGGGCAGTCTTGGAGCCATGGATTCGACACACGGTTCAGCAGATCGCTACTTCCAAAGTGGCGTCAACGAAGCGAACAAGCTTGTTCCTGAAGGTATCGAAGGTCGCGTTGCTTACAAGGGCAGCGTAGCCGACATCGTTTACCAAATGGACGGCGGTCTTCGCTCCGGTATGGGCTACGTTGGCGCACCTGATTTGAAGGCTCTTCGCGAAAATGCTCAATTCGTTCAGATTACTGGCGCCGGCTTGCGTGAATCGCACCCGCATGACGTTCAAATCACAAAAGAAGCACCTAACTATTCGGCAAAGGCTTGATAGCAAACAAAAAATCCTCGTTTCGTTTGGAACGAGGATTTTTTTGTCAAATCAGTTTTAGGGAAATGCAGTGCAGACGGCAGCGATTGGCTTCGTGGATCACTTTCTTTGATTATATTTGCAGCACATCTTCCGATTACGGGCAAATTTTAAAAAATGGCAATTTGCCTGTAACGGAGGGCTGCCTTTTACGGGCAGATCTTAGAAAACGGCATTTTGCCCGTAAATGGAATTACTCATGGGCCTTGTCATAGATTTTTTGAATCTCTTCCGGCAGCTTGTCCGGCAGCATTTGATGCAATTCATTCTCATTTCCGTCTTGAAGAGCCTTGTCATAGTACCAGCACTTGAATTCGAGCATGGCCATCGTTTTTTCGAGTGATTCGATTTTTTGTTGAATGACTTCTTTTTGACGAGCGAAAAGTTCGCGACGTTTTTCGTAGGTGCTGCTGCCTTCGGAAACCCACTGGAAAAATTGGCGAATATCTTTGATTGCAAGTCCCGATCTTTTAAGGCATTCGATGATTTTGACTTCTTCCAGTTCCGTATCGCTGAACTTTCTGACGTAGCCCTTTCTTTCCAAGTGAGGAAAGAGCCCTTCTTTGTCATAATAGCGCAAGGTTGAAACGGGCAGACCGGTTGCTTTCGAAACTTGTCCAATCGTGTACATAAAAAAACCTCCAAAAAACGTTGACTTAAAGTTAGCTTTAGGTTGTATGATGATCTCAAGTATAAGACTGCGCGCAATAATTTTCAAGAAGAAAAGGCGAGTTTTAAAAGAAAACATGTAATGGAGGAAATTTTATCATGACAAAAATAGTTCAAACAGCAGGCAGAAACGCACTTGGCAAATTCGCCCCTGAATTTGCCCACTATAATGACGACGTTCTTTTCGGCGAAAACTGGAACAATCAAGATATCGACGTCAAGACGAGAAGCATTATCACGGTTGTTGCCTTGATTTCATCCGGCATCACGGACTCTTCACTGAAGTTCCACCTTGAAAATGCCAAGGCACACGGCGTGACGCAAAAAGAGATTGCCGCAATCATCACGCACGTTGCATTTTATGCGGGCTGGCCAAAAGGCTGGGCAGTGTTCAACCTGGCCAAGGAAGTCTGGAATGACGGCGAAGGCGACCTTCCTTACGAAGATCCGGCGATGAGAGCGCACGCCAAAAAGATGGTTTTCCCAATCGGTGAACCGAACGATGCCTTTGCGAAGTATTTTGTCGGCAAAAGTTATCTTGCTCAGGTTTCGACGAGTCAAGTCGGCGTCTGCAACGTCACCTTTGAACCGGGATGCCGCAACAACTGGCACATTCATCATGCCAAAAACGGCGGCGGTCAAGTCATTATTTGCGTTGCCGGGCGCGGTTATTATCAAGAAGAAGGCAAGCCTGCGATCGAAATGAAACCGGGCGATTTCATCAATATTCCGGCTGAGGTCAAGCATTGGCACGGTGCGGCTTCGGACAGCTGGTTCAGCCATTTGGCAATCGAAGTTCCGGGCGAGCAGACTTCAAACGAGTGGTGCGAACCGGTAACGGATGCACAGTATGATGCGGTCCAAAATCAGTAGCACAAAGAGGCTTTGAAAAACGATGCCTCAAATTTAAAAACCGGATGATTTGCAATCAATTGCAAATCCAATCCGGTTTTTTTAGTATGCATGACGATCTTTTGCTATGATGGAAATTGATTTTAATGTATTAAAATGAGTCAGTAAATTTGGATTAGAGCTCGACGCGCTGATTGAACGGGCGCTGCATTTTGCAAAAGGCACTGCCGTTTACGGACACATCAATGAAAAAGGGGGTTATGCCCGTATAATGGTGTAAATTGATAAAAAAAAGAGAGCCAAGTGCTCAGCTCCCAGGTATAATTAAATCAACAAACAACAATAATACTAGGAGGATGAACAAATGGCCCAATTAAATATTACCTTA
>JBHADD010000240.1:0-5080 GCA_041854925.1 Ligilactobacillus sp.
TGATTACGCGACATACTGAGCAAAATCTGAAAAAAGACCCGTACTACTGGGAAATCGTCCAAGGAATCATGTTTGAAGCAGCCAAGTGGCGCCCAAGAGAAAATACAGTATTCAACATGCACGATCAAAAAAGGATTGGACGGCACTGAGAGATTATGCCACAATTGCAATTCTTGGAGAAGTCAGCGAAGATTTCCTGGATGAGGTTGCCCACTACAATAAAAATATCATCTTGGTCGATTATTACGGAAAAAACGAGCGATTCGACTGCATCAAAACCGACTTTGCCGATCGAACCAAAGAAATAATGGACACCCTTTATTCTTACGGACACCGCAAGATCTCTTACATCGGCGGTTTTTCCAGCCACGTTAATCTGAACGGTCAGCGGATTACGAGTGAACATGAAATCCGCACCGATGCTTATCGCCGTTGGATGAAGCTGCATGATCTTGAAAAATACGCTAAAGTCTACATGGATGCATGGGGTACTCAGTCCGGCATCGATCTGACCGAAAAAATGCTGGCGGAACCAAAAGATTCATGGCTTACAGCCATCGTGGCCGGTAGCGACCCGATGGCCATCGGCGTCTATAATTCGCTTGCAACCAAGAGTCTTTCCATCCCTGACGATATTTCGATCGTCATATCGAAATGGCCAAATTCATGACACCTTCGCTTTCAAGCACGCACCTTGATGCCAACGAGATTGTCCAAATAATCATTGATCTCGTCAGAACCAAGATTACCGGCACGCACAAAATGCCGATTCGCATCACTTGCAACAGTCGGCTGAATCTTCGCGGTTCGATCGGAAAACCGAGAAAATGACCCCAAATTTGACGTTTTGAAAAAACTGCGCCTGAAACTAAGGACCCGAGGCTTGGAAAAAACTTTGCCTCAAATTGCAAATCTAATCCGATTTTTGCATATACATGACGATTGCCTACTATGGCGGAATAATAGCCCCAAAGTTAAATGAGCTTGATTTATCAGTCCGTGCATTTGGCAAAAGATCTGCCGTTTACGGACAAATCGATGGAAATGGAGACTTTGTCCGTAAATGATTTGCTCGAAAAATGACGATTACGGACAAATGTTCCGAACAGAGGCTTTTGTCCGTAAATTCTCGTCATAATGGTCAAAAATTTTGGCTGAATTGTGTGAGCAGCGCCGCTTTTAAAAAGATAGTTTTTTTCACGCATGAAAATTGAAGAAATGCCGGACAAAGTCAGTCGCGCATCGATTGTCTTCGTTCGGCATTTCGTTTAATTGAAGAGGAAAGCTGGAATTTTCCGTCAGCCTCCTTGACATTACTCCATCGTCAGATCACAAAGCTTTTTCTGAAAACCAAATCAGCGTCAAGCAAAATCATGCGCTTTGACTTTTTAGGCGAAACGATCAGATTGCGCAAAGTTTCGACTGCAACTTTGCCAAGCTCTTCGGTATCGATTCGAAAAGTCGTCAACGGCGGCGTTGTCGTGACGTTCTTCACCCAACCTAAGCGAATCGAATCCCCTGGTCAATTGTGCGGTGAAACGGTCGCTCACAACGATAAAGTACTTGAAATTTCACACAAATAATGAAAAGACCAGAAATCCCGTTTGAGGAATCCTGGTCTTTTTATATCAAATCAAGCAAAACATCCCGCTAATCTTTGACGGCAGGAAACAGCATCAATACGATGCAGGTCAGTACCGCAAATACCGTATTCGTCAGCCTGAAATCTGCTTGAACGTCACTTGCCGAAACCACGTTGCCAAGCGCAAAGAAAACCTGACCGCATGCAAGCACCATAAAGTAGGCCAGACAAATCAGCACGATCAATTGACTCGTCTTCCTTGAATCAAGGTACGTTGCCACTCCCATGCAAAGCAGCGCAACAAACGGCGCAACGTCGAAGACGACAAACATCAGCATGCCGGAAAAATTCAGTGCTCCTGAAAAATAAAAGGAAGACAGATCCCCTGCATTTTTCAAAAGAATCATTGCCTTTGACATGAAAATGGCGATAATGGCTGCCGAATACAAAATTTTTAATGCTCTTTCAGTCATAATTCTCCCTAACGTTTATGTTAAAACTCCATCCTGTTTTTAATACACAGAGGATATTATAGCTGATTTTCTAATTATTTTCAAATATGGTGATGCTCAACTGATGTGCCAAAATCTCAGTCAAATTTACCGCCAAACTATTTTTGGTTATTTCCATCATTGAAGGCGATTGTCATGAATATGCAAAAACCCGGATGATTTGCAGTCAATTGCAAATCATCCGGTTTTTTAATTTGAGGAAGAGTTTTTTCAAAAACTTTTTGACTTCTATTTCGTATAATCGACGTCCTTCGTTTCTGGAGTCAATGCCCATGCAGCAACGGAAACGAGCGCCAATGCAAACATGTACAGTCCGGCAGAATGCAATCCGTATTGAGCGATCAGCCATGTCGTGATCGTCGGAGCAACGGCGGCACCGACAACGGCTGCCAGGTTGTACGTGATTCCTGCACCGGAATAGCGCACCTTTGTCGGGAACAGTTCAGGCAGGACCGCGCCGACCGGTCCGTACAAAGTTCCCATGATTACAAAGCCGACGCCAAGGAACAACAGCATGCCGACCATATTGTGCTTGCCTTCAAGGAAAAACGGAAAGACCAAAGAAAAGACTACGAGCAAAACGGAGGCCGTCATCAAAACTTTCTTTCTGCCAATCTTGTCGGCAAGAACCGACGTTGCCATGATCAAAACGGCAAATTCAACGATTGCGCCCATCAATAACAATAAAAATTCAGAATGGCTGAAGCCGAGCGCCATTGTTGCATATGACAAAGACCATGTCGTCAGAGTGAAGAACATTGCGTATGTCGCACCCATCAAGAACGTTCCTTTGATGATTTCCTTCCAGTTGGACTTGAAGACTTCTCGAAGCGGTGAACGCGTCGTGTTATCTCGTTCTTGTGCCAGCTTGAACAATGGCGTTTCCTGCAGGCGACGACGAACGTAAAGACCGATGAAGACGAGCACGGCTGATGCCCAGAACGGAATGCGCCAGCCAAAGCTCTGCATTTGAGCCGGAGTCAAAACGTTTTCCAAAACGAAGAACAAACCGTTGCAAATGAAGAATCCGATCGGTGCGCCGACTTCAGGAAAGGCTCCGTACAAAGCCCGCTTGTCTTCCGGAGCGTTTTCGGTTGCGACCAAAACAGCACCTGACCATTCGCCGCCAAGACCGATGCCTTGAACGAAGCGGCAAAGGCAAAGCAGCAGCGCGCCCCAAACGCCGATGCTGCCATACCCCGGAATGAATCCGATGGAAACTGTGGCAACCCCCATTACCAGCAGCGAAACGACCAACGTTTTCTTTCTTCCCAATCTATCGCCGAAGTGTCCGAATAAAAACGACCCGAACGGACGCGCGACAAAAGCGACGCCAAACGTCAAAAGACTCAGCAAGGTTGCCAATAACGGCGTTGTCTGCGGGAAGAAAACGGACGGAAAATATGCCGCCGAAGCAGTCCCGTATGCATAAAAATCAAAAAATTCAATTGCCGTGCCCATCATCGAAGCCAAGATTACCGTCTTGACCGGATCTCGTTCCAATTTTTCCTTTGGCAGTGATAAGTTTGTCGTATTTTCCATAATTCAATCTCCTCATGTTTTAACCTATGTGTCAATCACTTCAAATTCCGGTTTAATGCCGCTAATGTCGCTTTCCATAAAACCACCCCCTTAAACTCAAAAAAGCGACCGACCGTTCAATCGAACAGCCGGCCGCTTTCGTAAGAAAACATCCGTCATGCTGTCCGCATCTGCTGCTTAGGCGATGCGGACAATATCAAAACCATCCGCATCACCTAAATAATAATGCGAATAATGATAATATCTGCTGCGTTGTGGAACTGCATGACGTTTTTCATGTCTTCTTACCTCGTTTCGTATTTGATATTTCTAACTTTACCACTGTTTAAATTAAAAATCAATAATAAAATTTATTTTTCCGTAATTTTACAATGATTCTGAGTGTTTTCTCTCACATATATAATAATATCTGATCATTTATACATTAAATGTAGCGCAACGTTAAATATTGTATTCCTCAATTAGTATTCTTTATACCATTTCATTAGGAGACATGATATTAATTTTCATAATTACACATCCAATTCCGTTGAAATCTTATTCGCAATTATTAAAGATATTCCCAAAGAAATATATATAATGAAAACAGTTATAGAATATTTCTGAATACCACAAAAAGAAATAAACGTTGGAACTCCAAGCAAACCGATTGGCTGGCTCAAATTTATCAAAGCGTATAAACAATTAGATATTGCGCCAAAATCATCTTCAGGAATTTTATTTTGAAAAACGGTTTTCAAAGAAATATTGTATAAAGGAATTGACGCACCCAAGATTATTAGTCCAAACGCAGAAATCATCAACGATCTGGTGCTACCCATTAATAAAATAGCAAGAGGAACCTGCAGCAATGACAGCGAAATAAATTGATGTATCCTTATTCTGAATGACAAAAATCTATAGCCTATAGACGAAATCAAAAATCCGAATGAAAACAAAGAATCTAAAATACCTACAATCCCTCTATTATCAGCATTAATTGTCGCTATTTGAGTAAGATAGACATCTAACGGTGCTAAAATTATATTAAAGATAACAGCGCCTATCAAAGGCGAGATTAAATATTTATTTTCTCTTATAAAGAGATACGCCTTGTCAAACCCGGAGACCAACACATTTCTATTCTCTTTATTTTTACTTGAAAATTTGTCATTGTCAGGAACTTCCAAAAATAAAATAAGACTAGTGACGATAACATACGATAAAATATCAATCTCAAAAACTCCCTTAAAATTGATCAACCCCAATAATACGGTCACCAAAACCCCTGAAAAAAGATTAGCACTTGTCACAGCTGTTGAAATATCTGCGTTAATCTTCATATATTCAGTCAAGTCCTAATTTGTGTGTAAAATATTTTTCCCAGGCACAAGTTGTGCAGGGGATGCGAATGCATCCATGTCTGTCCACTATCACTCTTGAAGGAGCTGTCAAGGGTGCGCCA
>JBHADD010000241.1:0-6798 GCA_041854925.1 Ligilactobacillus sp.
CCCAGCAATTCGATTGAAGGAGCAAGCTCCGGGCCGTGCATTTCACGAGTCGTGGCAATGCGAATCGGCATGTAAAGCTTGCGGCCTCTGACTCCGGTATCCTTTTGAATGCCACGAATCATCTTTTGAATCTCAACGGCGTCAAAAAGCGGCAATTCCTTAACACGCTTGGCAAATTCCTTCAAAACAACTGCAGCTGATTCGTCTGCAAGCTCGTTCATGCAATCTTCATCAAGCTTTTGAGGTTCCGTAAAGAAAATCTCAGCCATGTCGGCCAATTGGGCCGTATAAGACATTTGACGCTTATAAAGATCTACCAAATGACGTGCCCATGCAATCGTCTTAAAGTCGGGATCTTCAGGAAGCTTTCCTGCTTTGATTAATTGCTTGATTGCAGAATCAGAAAGTTCATCGTTATCTGCAGCTTTGACGTACTGGTTGTTGACCCATTCGAGCTTTTTGCCGTCAAAAGCAGCCGGCGAGCGGCTTAAACGTTTCGGATCAAACATCTTAATGAAATCTTTTTGACTGAAAATTTCTGATTCGCCAACCGGTGACCAGCCAAGAAGAGTAATGAAGTTGAACATCGCTTCAGGCAGATATCCAAGTGAACGATACTGTTCAATAAACTGAAGCACGGATTCATCACGCTTTGAAAGTTTCTTGCCTGTTTCCGTATTGATGATGAGCGACATATGGCCAAATACAGGAGCTTCCCAGCCAAACGCTTGGTAGACTGCCAATTGCTTCGGCGTGTTGGCAACATGATCATCACCGCGCAAAACATGCGTGATTTTCATCAGATGATCGTCGACGACAACGGCAAAGTTGTATGTTGGCATTCCGTCGCGCTTTTGAATGACAAAGTCCCCGCCGATCGTATCAGAATTGAAACTGACGTGTCCTTTGACAATATCGTCCCATTCATAAACGACGTTTTTCGGAACGCGAATTCTGACAACCGGTTTCAAGCCCTTGGCACGTGATTCTTCTTGCTTGGCCTTGATTTCTTCTTTGGTCATGCCTTCGTATTCATATTCGTAGCGAGGAGCCTCACCGCGCGCCTTTTGTGCTTCGCGCTGTTCGTTCAACTCATCTTCGGTCATGAATGATTCATAAGCAAGATCCTTGTCCAAAAGTTCTTGAATCAAAGGCTGATAGATGCCCTTGCGTTCAGATTGACGATACGGACCGTATTCGCCCGGCTTGTCCGGACCTTCATCCCAGTCGATGCCCAACCAATGAAGGTTTTCCATCTGGCTGCGCTCACCGTCTGCAATATTGCGTTTTGTGTCCGTATCTTCGATGCGGAGCACGAAAGTTCCTTTATTGTGTCTTGCAAATAAGTAGTTGAATAACGCTGTTCGTGCGTTTCCGATATGCAAGTGTCCTGTCGGACTTGGTGCATAACGCACACGAATCTTATCTTTTGCCAATTTAAGCGCCTCTTTCTGAAATTTGTCTATTACTGTTTTTAACAGTCATACATTATCGATTTTACAATGAATAGTCTAAAAAATAAACTGCTGATTCAAAGTTTTAATTAGTTTTTTCGTTGATTCCGCGTTTTGAGTGGGAAGGCTTGGCGAAAATCATTCGTCCGGCATCGGTTTGCAATGCCGAAGTAACTTCGACTTCAATCGTTTTGTTCATATAGTAGCGTCCGTCTTCAACGACGATCATCGTCCCGTCATCAAGATACGCAACGCCTTGCTGACGTTCGGTCCCGTTTTTGATGACCATGACGTTCAGTTTTTCGCCGGGGATGACTCTTGGTTTGAGCGACTTGGCCAACGCATTGACATTTAAGACCTGAACGTTTTGAAACTCGCTGACTTTATTCAAATTATAGTCGTTTGTCACGATCACCGCATCAATCATCTTGGCAAGTTTGATCAGCTTTGAATCAACTTCCTGAACGTCTTCGAAATCGCCCTCATACATTTCAACGGGCACGATTTTTTCAGACCGCAGCTTATTTAAGATGTCAAGTCCGCGCCTTCCTCTGACGCGCTTGATGCTATCGCCGGAATCTGCAATATATTGCAGCTCGTAAAGAACAAAATTCGGCACGACAAGCGTTCCCTCAATGAATCCTGTCTTGGCAAGATCATAAATGCGACCATCAATCAAAATATTCGTGTCAAGCAGCTTGTATTTATGGAAATTGTCTCCGACTTTTCGTTCCAAAACGTTGTCGGTTTCCTTTTTTCGATTGCTTCTTGAGCCAAAGATATTTTTAAGATCGTTTAAACGCGTCTTGCCGATCACCCAGCCAAGATAAGCAAAGAGGATCATTACGATAATCGGAAGCACCGTATTAATAAAGAATAATTGCGAACGCCAAAAGATTGTCGAAATCAAAACTGCAATCAGCAATGAAATAACGACTGAAATGCTTTCCGTAAAAATGACCTCTGTTTTTTGCTGTGCCAACTTTTTTTCGAGCTTTTTGATTATGTTTTCGATCGGGTTGACCAAAAAAACAGCTAAAATAAGCATAACCAACAAGCCAATAAATGAGTTAATCACTGGACTTTGTAATAAATGGTTGCCAACCCTCAAACTTTCCCATAAGGGCGGCAAAAATGAATAGCCGATACTAATTCCAAGAATTGCAAAGACCAGCTGTATCATACGTTTTCGCATAATTTGCGGTCCCTCCATCCGTTAACTTCTAAATACTTGTTTGAGAGTTTCGTTCAGGGTCTGAACCCCGACTACTTGAATATTGGACGGAAACTCCCAACCATCCAAATTGTTCTTAGGAACAAATGCACGCTTAAATCCAAGCTTGGCTGCCTCTTTGACGCGCGCATCGATTCTGCCGACGCGTCTCACCTCGCCCGTCAGGCCCAATTCGCCGATGAAACAATCCGTCGCAAGCGTTTCTTCATCGCGATAGCTTGAAACGATGCTCACAGCAACCGCCAAATCGATTGCCGGTTCGTCAAGCTTAACGCCGCCTGCAGCCTTAAGATAGGCATCCTGATTTTGCAAAAGCAGCCCGGAGCGCTTTTCCAAAACTGCCATGATCAACGAAACACGATTATGATCCAGACCATTGGTCGTCCTTTTGGCATTGCCAAATGCAGTCGGAGTCACCAAAGCCTGCACTTCTGCCAGAATCGGGCGCGTTCCCTCCATTGAAACGACGACCGACGATCCGGTCGCACCTTGCAATCTTTCTTCCAAAAAGATTTCAGAAGGATTTTTGACTTCATTCAAGCCGTCTTCTCTCATTTCAAAAACGCCGATTTCATTCGTTGAACCGAAACGATTCTTGACGGCGCGCAAAATTCTGTAGGTTCTGTGCATGTCGCCTTCAAAATAAAGCACCGTATCAACCATGTGCTCTAAAATCTTTGGACCGGCAATTGCACCGCCTTTTGTCACGTGTCCGACAATGAAAACCGTAATCCCATTGACCTTTGCGACTTGCATCAATGAAGCCGTCACGGAACGAATCTGGGCCACGCTCCCAACAGCAGAAGTCAATTCCGGATCCTGCATCGTTTGAACGGAGTCAATTACGACATAATCCGGATTTAAATCTTCGATATTTTGCAAAATGCTTTGCATATCAGTTTCAGGATAGAGATAAAATTCGCTGCCACCGACTCCAAGGCGATCTGCCCTCATTTTGATCTGATTGGCGCTTTCTTCGCCTGAAACATAAAGCACTTTGCCGCCCATGTCGGCCAGTTCGCCGGAAAGCTGCAACAGCATCGTCGACTTTCCGATTCCCGGATCGCCCCCGATCAAAACCATTGAGCTTGGAACGATTCCACCGCCGAGAACACGATTGAGCTCTGCATTTTTCGTGACGATTCGCGGCGTTTCTTTGGTTGAAATCGCATCAATCAGCTGCGGTCTGACCTTTGTGCCGGAAAAGGTCACTCGCGGAGCAGTCTGAACATTTTTTGATTCTTCGATTTCTTCAACCAAAGTGTTCCACTCGCCGCAATTCGGACATCGCCCAAGATACCGCGGCGAAACGTATCCGCATGTTTGGCAGACGAACCTGGTTTTTGATTTTGCCACAAATAGCGCCCCCCTGTCTTCGCACTTATAATTATAAAACATTTATGCCTTCTTTATTCATAAATTTAACATAAGATATTATCTTCCGGATGAGCCAAAGCCGCCTTTCCTTTCAGCCAACGGCTTATCTTCATCATCGATTTGAAGATAAGGCATAAAAATTCCCTGTCCGATTCGTTCGCCCTTTTTGATGACAACGTCTTTTAAACCGAAATTGAGCAATTGAAAGAAAATTTCGCCTTCGTTTCCGGAATTGTCATAATAATCGCTGTCAACGATTCCGACACCGTTTGGCAGCACCAAACGGCGCTTGAGCGGGTTGCTTGAGCGATTGGCCAGCATCAAAAATTCGTCATCCTGCATGTAGGCCTTGATGCCGGTCGGAACCAGGTAGGGTTTCAGGCATGCGTCTGCTTTCACAAGATCTTCATTTGAATAATCTTTTTGTTTTCTGACCGCACGCAAAATTTTCAAGAAATCTTTTTTCCAAATGCTCGGCAAAACGAAATCTTCTGCACATTCAAAATCGTATCCGGCAGCATTTTTGGTTGCTCTTTTCGGCAAATTCAGTTCTTTGTCCAAATATTTGGTTACAACTTTAAAACCACGTTTCATTTTATCTTTGGGCGGGAAACTTACGGCTGTTTCAACCGTTCCCGCCGCTCTCCTTTGTAATTTTTCTTCTCTTGATATCCGTCAGCACAGTTTTCGATGCAAAAACGGCATCTGAAGATTATTGTTGACTTTTAAACTATACTTCCATTTTACCAAATTAATTCATTGTTTAATGTTATAATTTAACCATAAATAATTTTTAGGGGGTATTTTCATGAACTTCAAATGGTGCGAAAATGAGTTCGCCTACCTTAATGATGATAATCAAACGTTGGCCAGCATCGGTTTTAAAATGATCAACGACAATAAAACTTATGTCGTTGAGCGAACTTGGGTTGATGAAAAGGCACGCGGTCAAGGACTTGCTAAAAAGATCACGGTCGAATTTCTGCAAAACGTCAAGCAGGAAAACAAAACCGTTCTTCCGCTCTGCTCTTATACTCAAAAATATTTCGCAAAACACCCTGAAGTTGAAAACCTTTTGTTTAAACGATAGTCTAGGAGGATCAAAATGGATCAAAACGAACTTAAAAGCCTCGTCGGCAAAAAATCGGTCGAATGGATCAAAGACGGCATGACTGTAGGCCTTGGAACCGGTTCAACCGTCTACTACATGGTTGAAGAACTCGGACGACGAATTAAAGATGAGAATCTTAAAATTACCGGAGTTACGACTTCGATCAGAACCGCCAAGCAGTCCGAAAGCCTCGGAATTCCGCTGAAATCGGTCGACACCGTTGATCATATCGACATTACGATTGACGGAGCAGATGAAATTTCCAGCGATTTCCAAGGAATCAAGGGCGGTGGTGCTGCTTTGCTTTATGAAAAAATCGTTGCTACGAATTCCGACAAGGTGATGTGGATCGTTGACGAAAGCAAGATGGTCGACAAATTGGGACGATTCCCGCTTCCGGTCGAAGTCATTCCCTACGGCAGCCAAAAAATCTTTGAACGCTTCGAGCAAAAAGGGATGAACCCTGCGTTCAGAAAAGATGACAAAGGCGGGCTGCTTTTGACGGACTCGGACAACTACATCATCGATCTTCATCTCGGGCAAATCGACAAGCCGCATGAGCTTGCAGAGTATCTGATTCACCAGGTTGGCGTTGTTGAACATGGACTTTTCCTTGATATGGTCGATACGGTCATCGTCGGTCGCCAAAACGGCCCTGAAGTTCTCGAAGCAAAATAGCATTTTTGTCAAACTCGCTTATTTACTTAATCTAATAAATGCTATAAAATTATTAATAGTTTGTTAAAGGAAGGTGAACGTCTTGTCTAAAGACATTAGTGTAGATCAATTAAAGAAGTTCCAAGAAGAACTTGACGCAAAAGCAAATCACAACGTTGTGGAACGCGCCGTAACAAAGAACGGCATTTTGGCAACAAGTGCCGATTATCGTTCAGAAATCAACATGGATCCCGTTTTCTCAATTGATTTGGATACGGGGAAAGTTGCCAATCAAAAACAATCCGGACGCTGCTGGATGTTTGCCGCATTGAACACGATGCGTCATGACATGAAGAACAAATTCGGCGTTGCAGACGATTTTGAGCTTTCACAAAACTATACTTTCTTCTGGGACAAGCTTGAAAAATCAAACTACTTCTATGAAAATGTCATCAAAACGGCAGCATTGCCAACATCCGATCGCAAGGTTGCATGGCTCATGCAAACGCCTCAACAAGATGGCGGTCAGTGGGACATGTTCATGGCCATCATTGACAAGTATGGCGTCGTTCCAAAGTCAGTCATGCCAGAAACGTTCAATTCGTCCGCATCCCGTGAATTCAATTCAGCATTGAATCTTAAACTTCGCAAGGATGCCGTTGAATTGCGCGAGCTCGCCAATGCCAATGCTTCAGAAGATGAGCTTGAAGAAAGAAAGCAAAAGATGCTTTCCGAAGTTTATCGCATGTGTGCCTACAGCTTCGGCGAACCGCCGACAAAGTTCGACTTCGAATATCGCGACAAGGACAATAACTATCATCTTGATCGCGACCTGACTCCTCAAGAATTCTTCAAGAAGTACGTTGGCTGGAACACGGAAGACTATGTTTCGGTCATCAATGCGCCGACAGAAGACAAGCCTTACAACCATATGTACACGATCGAAATGCTCGGCAACGTCATCG
>JBHADD010000242.1:0-3192 GCA_041854925.1 Ligilactobacillus sp.
GACGCGACTCGGGAAAAAAGTGATCGAGGTCAAAAAAGGCTCGCTGACGCTTCAAAATCACAAGATTATCAATGATTTTGATCTGTTGGTCAAAGCGGGCGACAGAATCGGAATCACCGGCGTCAATGGTGCTGGCAAATCCAGTTTTTTGAACATGCTTGCAGGCGATTTGCCACTTGATTCTGGTGAATTGATTGTCGGTGAAACCGTTAAGCTGGCATACTACCGTCAACAAACGGAAAAAATTCCGGAAGACAAGCGGATCATCAATTATTTGAACGAAGTCGGACAAAGCGTCGTCAACAAAAACGGCGAACGCGTCAGCACGACGCAGCTGCTCGAACAGTTTCTTTTTCCGCGTTTCATGCATGGAACCTTGATCAGAAAATTGTCGGGCGGTGAAAAGAGAAGACTTTATCTGCTGAAATTGCTGATGTCTTCACCAAACGTGCTGTTGCTTGACGAACCGACCAATGATCTTGACATCGGAACCTTGACGATTCTTGAGGATTATCTCGAATCGTTTTCAGGGACGGTCATCACCGTTTCTCATGACCGCTACTTCTTGGACAAGGTTGCATCAGATCTCTTGATTTTCAATGGTCAGGCGCAGATAACGCGTTATACGGGAATGTTCACCGACTATCTGAAGCAGGAAGCTCATGACAAAAAAGAAACGAGCATGCTGCAAAAAAGCAGCGAAAATTCTTCAACGGAAGACAAAAAAGTTTCAAAAGAAAAAACCAAGCTGACTTATGCGGAACAAATGGAATTTGACAAACTGGAACAAGAAATTGAAGAGCTTGACGAACGCAAAGCAGAGCTTCAGAAAGAAATGAACGACGTTCCGGGCTCGGATTACGGCAAGCTTGGCGATTTGCAGCGTCAGATTGACGAAATCAATCAGCGAAGCGAAGAAGCAATGCAACGCTGGGAGTATTTAGGACAGTATTTATAGGGAGGATTATGATGGCAGAACTAGAAGAACCGTATTTGCAATTGATCCGCGATATTTTGGATCATGGACACAAAAAAGACGACAGGACAAAGACAGGAACTTTAAGCCTGTTCGGATACCAGATGCGTTTTGATCTCGGCAAAGGATTTCCGTTGCTGACGACCAAAAAGGTTCCGTTGGAACTGATTAAAAGCGAGCTTTTATGGTTTTTAAACGGCGATACGAACATTCAGTATCTTCTTAAGCACAAAAACCACATTTGGGACGAATGGGCATTCAAAAAATGGGTTGAATCAGACGAGTACGAAGGACCGGATATGACGGATTTTGGCTTGCGCTGCCAAAAAGACCCTGAATTTGACAAAGTCTATCGAGAACAGATGAAACTTTTTTGCGACAGAATGGTCAATGATGACGAATTTGCCAAAAAATACGGTGATTTGGGCAACGTTTACGGTGCACAATGGCGTCACTGGAAGACGAGCAATGGCGAGACGATCGATCAGATCAAGAACGTGATTGAAGAAATCAAGACCAATCCTGATTCAAGGCGTCTGATCGTCACCGCGTGGAATCCGGAAGACGTGCCGACAAGCGCTCTGCCTCCTTGCCATTCATTGTTCCAATTTTACGTAAACGACGGAAAACTCAGCTGTCAGCTTTACCAACGAAGCGGGGACGTTTTTTTGGGCGTGCCGTTCAATATTGCAAGCTACTCGCTGCTGACGCATCTGATTGCGCGCGAATGCGGCCTTGAAGTCGGAGAATTCGTGCATACTTTGGGTGATGCTCATATTTATTCGAATCATATCGAACAGGTTAAAGAACAACTCAAAAGGACTCCGAAGAAAGCACCGACGTTATGGCTCAACCCTGAAAAGAAGCATTTGGAAGACTTTGACGTTGATGACATCAAAGTCATCGACTATGATCCGGCACCGGCAATCAAGGCACCGGTTGCTGTTTGACAGGGGGAACTGAAATGCTAGCATATATATGGGCTGAAGATTCCGCGCATCATATCGGCATCAACGGCAGACTACCGTGGCACTTGCCGAATGATTTGGCCTATTTTAAGCGACAGACATCGGGACATCCGATGATTATGGGCAAAAAAACGTTTGACAGTTTTCCGAAGCTTCTTCCTGGTCGTTTGCACGTCATTTTGACCCACAGTATTGAATTTGAAAAAGAATATTCAGACAATGATCAGGTCGTCGTAGTTCATAACGAAAATGATTTAAGAAAGTGGCTTGCGGAACACGATTCTGAAATAACGTTCGTTATCGGCGGCGCATCTTTATTTAAAATGTTCAAGGATGACGTCGATCTGCTTTATGTCACGAAGATTAAAGAAAAGTTTGACGCGGACACGACAATGCCGGACCTTGACATGGACCGTTTTGCTTTAAAATACGAAGAAAAAGGAACGACGGACGAAAAGAATCAATATCAACACACGTTTTTCGTTTATGAAAGAAAATAACCCCCAAAAAAGCGCAACCCGCATGTGTCTGGTTGCGCTTTTTTAATTATGATTTTGCATGACGATTACACCAATTGAACGGTCTTGCCTGATAACGAAAGGCATAACGTTGCCAACGCGCTGAGCGTGATTCCCGTCGGAACCAAAATATTTGAAATCAAGAACAGTTTCTCGCGGCTGAGCATGAACATCCCCAGTAAAGTCAAGACGGATGCGATTACGGAAATAAAATTCATTTTCGAAAAAACCAGGATGAAACTGGCGATGTAGATGACCGCAAAGACAGGATAGACAAAAATCCATTGTTTAAAATATCTGATGCTGGTGTAGATGATCATCAAAATCGCGACTCCGCACAGCAATCCGAACGAAACCCAGCCGCTTGCCGAAAATTTCAATCCGAAACAATACGGGAAAAGCGAGCTGATTACAGCAATGATGGCGAAATCAAGCGAAATTTTGCCCATCGTCGTGCTGGCACGAGTATTGACCATGCTGACTGAAATAATTTGCAAAATTATATAAATCATGCATGCTCCGAACATGATTGAAGCGGCTGTCGTCATGCCGATGTTCTTATCCAAAATAGCTTTGACGATATTGACGATGCCGATGCCGCCGTAAATGGCAAAGCAAAGACCCGTCCAAACTCCGACGAAAATAATATGTTCTGTTGGTACTTTATGTTTCAAAGAAAAGGCCTCCTCAAAAAGACTTTAACATACAATTGCAGAATTTAACAACAAAA
>JBHADD010000243.1:0-3706 GCA_041854925.1 Ligilactobacillus sp.
AAAGAATACGGAATATCAGTCAATCCTGATTGGATGATTTTTGCAACGGGAGTCGTTCCGGCAATTTCATCGCTTGGCAGACGTTTGACGTCAGTTGGAGACAATGTTTTGGTTCAGGCTCCGGTCTATAATATTTTTTCAATTCGATCATCAACAACGGCCGCCATGTTGTTTCGAGCAATCTGCTTTTTGACAGGGACAAGTTGCAGTATCGCATAGATTGGCGCAATCTTGAAATGAAACTGTCGGATCCGCTGACAAACATGATGATTCTGTGCAATCCGCATAATCCGATCGGAAAAATTTGGAGCAGCACGGACTTGGAAAAAATTGCCGAACTGTGTTTAAAATACAGTGTAAAACTCGTCAGCGACGAGATTCATGGCGACGTGCCGTTTTCTGAAAAGAAGTATAACTCGCTTCTTTGTCTTGGAAAAGAACGTTTAAAAAATGCAGTCGTTCTCGTTTCACCAGGCAAGGCCTTCAATGTGGTGTCGCTGCATGCGGCAACCGTTATTGTTCCGGATGAAAATCTTAAAGCACAGGTTTCGCGAGAACTCAACAGCGAAGAACTCGCCGAACCCAACCTGATGGCGTTGCCCGCTTCAATTGCGGCATACGAGAAAGGCGGAGATTGGCTGCATGCATTGCAAAGAAGGTTTTTGAAGAACAAGCTGATTGTTGAGAAAATATGTTGCAGAACAAATTGCTGACATCTGCCTGATTGATTATGAAGCAATGTATCTGATGTGGATTTATTGTGGGAACATTACCGAAAATTCTTCTGAAACGGGGCTTTATTTATCATCCGGCAGTCAGTATCACGGAAACGGAAATTTATTTTTGCGGATGAACATCGCCTGTCCGGAAGCCGTGCTTAAGGACGGACTTAAAAGACTAAAGAAAGGGGTCGAGATTTTTAAGAGCAGTCACAATTGACGTTTGATGGTTGCATTTGTCGGGAAAATATCGAAAAAATTCGTCAAACACTTGTATTTCAGCCATTATTCAACTATTATTATGTAAAAGACACACTGAAAATGTGAAACGAGGTATGATTATGAGTGAAAAGTTAAGAGTCGGTGTCATCGGGGCTACCGGGATGGTAGGACAACGTTATATTTCCTTGTTGGAAGATCATCCGTGGTTTGACGTGACTTGCGTCGCAGCTAGTCCGAGAAGCGCAGGCAAAAAGTATGCCGAAGCGGTCAAAGGACGTTGGCGCATGGATAAACCGATTCCTGAAAAAGTTCGAGACCTTGTTGTGCTGAACGCAAATGAAATTGAAAAAGTTGCTTCGGAAGTAGATTTCGTATTTTCTGCCGTAAGCATGTCAAAAGATGAAATCAAAAAAATTGAAGAAGAATACGCCAAGACTGAAACGCCGGTTGTTTCGAATAACAGCGCCCATCGTTGGACTCCGGACGTTCCGATGATCGTTCCGGAAATCAATCCTGACCATACGGACGTTATCAAGTATCAACGTGAACGCTTGGGCACGAAGAAGGGCTTCATCGCAGTAAAGCCAAACTGTTCGATTCAAAGCTATGCTCCGGCATTGTCCGCTTGGCTGAAATTTGAGCCTTACGAAGTGATTGCGACAACATATCAAGCCATTTCCGGTGCCGGAAAGACGTTTGCAGATTGGCCTGAAATGGAAGGAAACATCATTCCGTTTATTTCGGGCGAAGAAGAAAAATCGGAAAAAGAACCGCTCCGAATTTGGGGACATGTCGATGATGCTAAAAAGGCAATCGTTCCGGCGGAAAGTCCGGTAATTACGACGCAATGCGTCCGCGTTCCTATTCTTTACGGGCATACGGCCGCTGCTTTTGTTAAATTCAGACAAAATCCTTCGAAAGAAGAATTAGTGCAAGCATTGCTTGAATATAAAGGCGTTCCGCAAGAATTAGGACTTCCGAGCGCTCCTAAGCAATTTATCCAGTATATGACGGAAGACGACCGTCCTCAAGTCAAACTGGATGTAAACTTTGAAAAGGGAATGGGCGTTTCAATCGGTCGTCTGCGCAAAGATAAGGTTTACGATTGGAAATTCATCGGTTTGTCTCATAATACTGCCCGTGGTGCTGCTGGTGGTGCAATTGAGTGCGCTGAACTTTTAAAAGCACAAGGATATATTACTAAAAAATAACGTTAACTATTATCAAAATCTCGCAAGTGTTTATGTTCTCACTGCGAGATTTTTTGTTTAGCAAGTAATATGTATCAATTACATATTTTTATTTATGAATCATATACATGATACCCTTTTATTGATAATTATTTTTTTGTATGATAAATTGTATTTAAATAAGAAGGGGGTAAGAGTATGTCATTAGCAATTGCAAATTTAAACAAGCATTTCGCAGATAAACAGCTAGGACAAAAGCATGTTTTAAAAGACGTGACTTTTAATGCGGAAAATGGTCGAATCGTTGGTTTAATAGGGGAAAACGGTTCGGGAAAAACCACGACGTTTCACTGTATTTTAAAATTCATTAAGTATGACGGTCTTATCAAACTTGACGGCAAAGAAATCAATGAGGACACGTATAATCAAATCGGTTATCTTCCGGAGGAACGCAGTTTGATGCCAAAATTGACGGTCTATGAACAAGTTCGTTTTTTGGCCAGGCTCAAGGGAATGACCAATCAAAGCATCAAAGATGAGTTTCCTAAGTGGATGGATCGGCTGGGCGTCGTCGGAAAACCAAATGACAAAATTAAAAGCTTATCAAAAGGAAATCAGCAAAAGGTGCAGCTGATTGCGACTTTGATTCATAAGCCTGACTTTATTATTTTGGATGAACCTTTTAGCGGACTGGATCCGTTGAATACGGATATTTTGAAAAAGGTTATCTTTGATGAGCAAAAGCGCGGTGCAACGATTATTTTTTCCGATCATTCCATGAGCAACGTTTCTGAGTTATGTGATGACGTCGTTATGATCAATGACGGAAGAATCGTTTTGAATGGACCGATTCAGCAGGTTCGTGACAGTTACGGACTGACAAGAATTATTGTCAGATGCTCACTTTCAACAGAAGAGCTACGTGCAGTGCCGCACGTTCTTTCAGCGGATGAGCTCAAAGACGGCGGCGTTGAATTGAGAATTGAGGATGAAAAATACGGGTCTGAGATATTTGATTTCATTTCAAAGGGATCGTATGTCAGAACGTTTGACCATGAACCTCCGACGCTTGATGAGATTTTTAAAGAAAAGGCCGGTGAAAAAAATGAATAAGATTGTTTTGGTGCTTTTGGAAACTTTTAAGCGACAAGTCAAGTCGTGGAGTTTTCTGATCATGGTTCTGGCACCGTTTTTCGCCATAGGTTTTGGACTTTTGATAGGCAAAGTCAGTTCCGATAATGCAGAAGATATGGTGAAAGACGTTACTGAAATTGCCGTTATTGCGACAAGCAAAGATCTTCAAAAACAATTCGAAAATCAAACGAACGTCACCATCAAATATAAAAGTCTTGATAAAGCAAAGAAAGCCCTTGATAAAGATAAAATTGCAGGATACGTCAGCGTGTCATTAAAAAAGGGAAGATACGAGGCAAGATACCATGGTAAGGAATCAATTGATGAAACGTCCAAGGCTGGAATCATGAATGTCCTCTCAAGACTTCAGTCATCACAAAATATCGTTTCTGCTCAATTGAACGAAGATCAGCTTCATAAGCTTCAGGTTCAGCCTTATTT
>JBHADD010000244.1:0-2823 GCA_041854925.1 Ligilactobacillus sp.
ACGATCCGGCTTGGCGGATGCGATCTTAGAGACGTCAATGAACGTAAATTGCGAAAAATGGCAGCTTTGGTTCAGCAAAAAGCTTTGTTGTTCAGCGGAACCATTGCCGATAATCTGAGACAGGGCGATGAGAATGCCACGGAAGAAGACATGGAACGGGCAATCAAGATTTCTCAGGCAAAAGAATTCATCGACAAATATCCGGATCGGTTCGAACATGTCGTTGAAGAGCGTTCGGCCAATTTTTCCGGCGGGCAGCAGCAGCGTCTGTCGATTGCGCGAGGCGTAATCGGCAAGCCGAAAGTGCTGATTTTGGATGATTCGACTTCAGCGCTTGATGCAGAGTCCGAAAAGAAAGTTCAAGCAGGTCTTGAACAAAAGCTGGGTGACACCACTGTATTTATCATTGCCGAAAAAATCTTTTCGGTCATGCATGCCGATAAGATTCTCGTGATGGACGACGGGAAGATCAAGGCGATGGGAACGCATGAAGAGCTGCTTTTGACGTCGCCGCTTTATCAGGAAATTTATGAAACGCAAAGAGCAGGAGAGGGAGGACTTTGATGAAGGATTTAAAACAAAGCGTCGGGTATTTCGTCAAGTACATGAAACCTTTTAAAAATTCAGTGCTCATCATGGTCTTTTTGCTTTTAATCGCAATGATCGCACAGGTCGTTGCGCCTTATTACATGGGGCAGGCCGTGACTTCGCTCGGGAGATTTTTGGCGCACAAGGCACATGCGACGGCAGATTTTCGCCAGTTCATGCTTTTGATGTGTGCGGCATTTTTCTTCCAGGTTTTTGCGCAACTTATCGCCTGGATCATCATGTCCGTTTTTAACGCTGAAGCAACGAATTCGATGAGAATCAGCCTGTTCAAAAAGCTGCAGAAGATGACGATCAGGTATTTTGATACTCATCAGGACGGAAAGCTGTTGGCATTGTTCAATTCGGATATCGACAACATCTTCAACGCACTGAACGGTGCGATTTTTGATCTTGTTTCTCAAACGATTCTGTTTGTCGGGACAATCGTCGTCATGTTTGCGATCAACGTCAAACTGGCGCTCGTGACGATGGCTTCAACGCCGATCGTTGTTTTGATTGCGCTCAGTGTGATGAAAAAAGCGCGAAAGTATCTTGACGAGCAACAAGAAGACATCTCCGTTTTAAACGGCTACATCAACGAGCAGCTGAACGGAGAACGCATTATTTTGGCCAACGGTCTTCAAAAAGCCTCGATTGCAGGATTTGTCAAAAAGAACGACAAGCTTCGAAAGACCATGTTCCGCGGCCAATTTTATTCTGGACTGATGTTTCCGATGATGCAGGGTCTGTCGATGCTGAATTTGGCAATCGTCATCTCAGTCGGAACCTTGATCGTGGTCGAAAGCGGCATGTCGCTTGCCGTTGGAATGGGCTTGATCGTCACGTTCGTTCAATACTCGCAAACATATTTCATTCCGCTAATCAATCTGACTTCGTTTTATTCGATGATTCAGCTTGCGTTGACGGGGGCCAAGCGCTTGTCTGACGTTGAGTCGGAAAAAGAAGAAGACGATGTTTCTTCCGGCATCAAAATGCAGGGAATAAACGAAAGCGTGGCTTTGAAAGACGTTCATTTCAGCTATGAAAAAGGGAAAGAAATCCTTCACGGCATCAATTTGACGATTCCTCGCGGCAAGACTCTGGCATTGGTCGGGCCGACCGGATCCGGAAAAACGACGACGATGAATCTGTTCAGTCGTTTTTACGACGTCGATAGCGGCACGGTCGAATTTGACGGAACCGACGTGCGCAAGTTCTCGCTTGCTTCCGTCAGAAACAACATCGGAATTGTGCTGCAAGATTCAATCTTGTTTACGGGCACGATTGCCGACAACATTCGGTTTGGCAAGCCCGATGCAACCATGGATGAGGTCAAATCTGCTGCCCAAAAGGCGCAGATTGACGATTTCATCGAAAGTTTGCCGGACGGCTATGAGACGAAAATCAGCGATGAGCAGTCATTATTTTCAAAGGGCCAAAAGCAGTTGATGAGCATCGCCCGAACATTGCTGAGCGATCCCGAATTTCTTGTTTTGGATGAAGCCACGTCAAACGTTGACACCGTAACGGAAGAAAAGATCCAAAAAGCCATGGACATCGTGATGGAAGGTCGCACGAGCTTCGTGATTGCGCACCGCTTAAAAACCATCGTCAATGCCGATGAAATCGCCGTTTTAAAGGACGGCAGCGTCATTGAGCAGGGCAGCCACGAGGAACTGCTTGAAAAGGGCGGTTTCTACCATAATCTGTATGTGAATCAGATGGTGTTGGATTAGGACAAGGTGTGGAGCCGAACGGTCAGCCCCCGCATATCCAAGTCGCGCTTGCGACGGGTAAGCTCGTCTTGCCCTAGCAAGGGTGCTTGGGACAAGGGGGTTGTGAGGCGCAACCTGATTAGGACAAGGTGCGAAGACCAGCCGCTCAACAAGGCGGTAGATAAGGAGAGGCGCGAGTGATCAGCGCAAGCGCAGTCACGAAGCGGCACGAACTTATCATGAGCCTTGTTGCTGGTCTGAGCCTGATTAGGACAAGGTGTGAAGCCGAATCTGTCAACTGAATAATGATTAAAATACGTGCCATGATGGCGCGTATTTTTTCTTATTTTGGGCGGTGCACCGGGATTTCGCTCAAATTTTACGGACAAAGTGCCATTTTTTGCTTGTTTGTCCGTAAACGTCAGTGATTTTGCCAAATGCAGAGTCAAGTCCTAATTTGTGTGTAAAATATTTTTCCCAGGCACAAGTTGTGCAGGGGATGCGAATGCATCCATGTCTG
>JBHADD010000245.1:0-2807 GCA_041854925.1 Ligilactobacillus sp.
CATTCTTTAATTACGAACGGGTTTCTTTAAAAACAAACGGCATGACTCCGGTAGAATACCGAAATCATGCCATGACAGCTTAATTGTTTAATTTTGTCTAACTTTTTTATTGCACTTCAAAAAAGCGCGGATTTTTGTTTTCAAGCAAGTCGTTGCCTCATGGTCTGCATTTTTTAAAATTCTAAGATAATTCTTTGGTGCTATTGCGCTTAACCAGTTTGACCGGAAGTACGATCTCCGTTTGGGGAAGGTCAGGGTTCTTGATGCGTTCGATGAGTTTCTCGAAAACAGTTGCGCCGAGCTCATGAACCGGCTGAGAAATCGAAGTCAAAGGCGGCGTAAGATATTCGTCAAGGTCGATGTTGTCGTAGCCGACGACCGAGTAGTCGTCCGGAACGTTTTTGCCTAAAAGATTCAACCCGTGATAAAGTCCGATGGCCACTTCGTCATTGACCGTCAAAACGGCGGTGGCATCAGTTTTGATCAACTTGTTGGCAACGTTTAGGCCACCGATTTTGCTCATCTCGGTCGAAATAACGAGCTTTTCGTCAAATGCAAGTCCGTTTGCTTTAAGTGCCTGCTTGTATCCGAAAAACCTTCGCTTGAGGTTATCCGAAGGCTTCTTTGCCATAATCATGGCAATTTTACGATGCCCCAATTGAGCGAGGTGATTGACGGCAAGCTCTGCGCCGTTAAAATCGTCCGTCATGACGCGATCGCCGTCTGCAATCGGATTTTGATCGATCAGAAGATAAGGAATGCGGTTTTTCTTCAGTTGATTGTCAATTTCGGCTTGTCCGATCGAAGGACTGGCAATGATAATGCCGTCGATTGAGCGATTGATCAGCTGTTCGAGGTACTTGCGCTCAAGTGTCTGATTATCGTTTGAGCTCAGAATCAGCGGGATGCAGTTTTCTTCCATTGCCAAAAGCTCGATGCTTTTGATGAACGTGCTGAAAAATGGATTACCGATGTCAGGAACGATCACGCCGATGGTTTTGACCGAATTAGTAATCAGATTTCTTGCGTTGAAGTCCGGAACGTATCCCAAAGCGTCACGCGCATAAAGTACTTTTTGGCGCGTATCGTTCGAAAAACGGTTGGCTTTTCCGTTTAAAATTTGCGAAACGGTTGACATTGAAACGTCAGCGTAACGTGCGACGTCCCTGATCGTAACTCTGTTTGTCATGGCAAAAAATCCTTCTCATAACTTTGATTAAATCCGAATGAAATACAGTAAAGTTACCCAATTGTACCCCATATAGTTAACATTATATCATATTTTCATGATGTTTTAAGATATTTTAAAAAATTATACCATTTACCTATTTAAAACTAAGCAAAATATCCGATTATCAGAAATGCATGCATCTTGTGGAGGGATGAGAATTGAAAAAGAGCATACATACGTTGCTTAAAAACAGGGGTAAAAGAGAAAGCAACCAAAAGAAGGAGCGTCGCAAATCATTAGGGCGGTTTGCGGGGCTCTTCATGATTATCGCAGCATTGTTGTCGATCGTCGTGATGTTTTCGTCATCATATTTTCAGACTAAGCATCTGTTAAACGAGCGCAACCAGCTTTCAAAAGAAACGGCTGCTCAAGTGATGGAAAAAACGTTGTCAGACATCGCATCCGATGCTGAGGCAAAGGTCAACGCCGGAACTTCGCTCTCTGGATTTACGCAGGGAAAATTCACGGAAAATAAGATACTTGATACGATGAAGACCGCATTTTCTGGAAACAGCGTTTATTCCAATGTCTATTTCGGAACTCAAAGCGGCAAGCTTTATGCGTTGAACAGCCTGTCCGAAAAAGTCGACCCGAGAAGTCAGGATTGGTATCAAGGTGCCATGAGCGACGCGTCCAACGTTTATTGGACGAAACCGGCATATGACGAATCGACCGGGCAGTATTATTCGATCGTGTCAAGCGAGGTCTCAAATAGCAGCAATCAGCGCGGTGTTTTGGCATTGCGTGTCGAATACGACAAGGTCGAAGCTGCCATCGGGCCTTTGAATGTTGGTAAAAAAGGGACGATTACCATGATTTCAAAGCAAGGGGCTGTAATGGGAACCAAGTCTTGCGATACGAAAGAAATGTACAAGAAGGGCCAAGATATTTCATCAAGCGATGTGTACAAGAAAATCAAGGAAACAAAGGAAACGAAAGGAACTTTGAAGGTTTCGGGAATCAAGGGAGTTTCTGAAATTTATTACAACAAGGGCGGTGCAAACAGTCAGGCATGGGCCTTTGCGTTTGTTCCTCAAAATGACCTCAGCGCAGAATTGGGCAAGCTTGCTACGACGTCGCTGATCGTTTCGATCGTGATGGTCGTGTTGGTCGTGCTTGCGTCGATGTTTGTAATCAAGGCAGTCGAAATCATGCTCGGCAGTTTTACGCAAGCATTCAATCGTGGCAGGGACGGTTATTTGGAACGCATTGACACGGATGATTTTGGGAACAGTATTCAGGCCAAGATTGCCAAAATGGCAGTTGAGCCAAGGAAAGATCGCAGCGAATTAAATGAGATGTCGTTGGCTTACAACGAAATGATCGATGCGATTTCCGCATTGACTGAAAGCGTGAAATCAAGTGCCGTCAAGACGGCTAAAAATGCCGAGAAACTGCGCGAAACTTCTGAACAGACGGCAAGCGCCATTGACGAAGTGTCGCAAACAATCACTGACGTGGCAAGCGTCACTGAGAACCAGGCACGTGAAACCGTTCAGGGCGATGAGCAGATGAAAGAACTTTCAAGAATTGCCAATGAGCTTGCAAAAGACGTGGACGTGTTGGACACCGTTTC
>JBHADD010000246.1:0-2856 GCA_041854925.1 Ligilactobacillus sp.
GATAATCGGTGTTTCGATTCGTTCCTGACGCAAACGTCTCGTTATTTCAATTCCGTCCATTCCGGGAAGCATCAGATCGAGCAAAATAAAATCATATTTCCCGGTCACGGCCATATTATAAGCGCTGACGCCTTCAGAAACGGTGTCGACGCTATAGCCTGCCTTCTTCAAATTATATTCTAACAGAGTCACGATCGCCTTTTCATCGTCAACGACCAAAATTTTTTTCAAAAAAAACACCTCTAATCAAATAAAATAATCCCTATTTCATGCGGTGCATCTGCATAAAGCGCACTTTCGCAAATTTTAAGCTCCCCGTCCATCGTTTTGACCAACAGGTGACAGTACGCTGAATTTTTTTGTAATGCCTGATACAATTCGTCCGCATTGGCAATCTTAACTTTGTTGCATTCCAAAATCACGTCACCGGGAACCAGTTTCATCTTAGCAGCAGGTGTTCCGCTCTTAACCGCAACAACCCTTGCTCCGTCACTTGTTTCAACGTACCAGAATTGACCTTTTCCATCAAATGCCGACTGCTTGACAATAAAAATAAGCTCGGTTAAAAACATTACCAGCAATAAAACCAAACTTGATTTTGGAACGAATGCGGCAATTATCGAAAAAAGCAGTCCCATTCCGCATTGCAACGATTTATGTCGCCTGTAATACCCAAGACTCGAAGAAAAGCTCCGCTTGAACGTTTTTACGTTTGTCGCAACCAAAAGCGGCATCAAAAATAACGTAAAATGCACGTCGCTGATTCCTGAAAGCGGCCAAAAAAATGCCGACTGCGTTCCATCTCTGAGCGGGAGCAGCAAAATCAAGGGAACAATCGTCACTTCTCTGAAATAATAGCCGACGATTTTGCGACCACGTTTGCCGTTTTTGACTTTAGGCGTAAACCATTCTGTTTCTTTTTCTTTGGCAAGAGCCACCTGGAAACCGGCACATAAAGCTGTCAAAACAAGAATCGCAAATCCGAAATGCTGATTCAGCGAATCCGGCAAAAGAAAGGATCGAACATCAAATTGACAACACAAAAGCGTTATTAATCCTGTTGCCAAAACCGCCGTAAGACTCAAATCGACGGCCTGACCAAAAAGCAGTGCGATGATTCCCAAAGCCTGATACATAAAAATCGTTTTTTCAGGAATCGAAACGCCTGAAAGCACTGTAACGATTGCAGCAATGAAGAAAAAACTCAAGGCATTTTTCAAGAAATGACGTCCTTCGTAAAAATCGCGATTAATCGCTATCCTGAATGTTTTTCTTTCATATTTGACTCTTGAAAAGTACCGTATCAGCACTGCAATGACGGCTGCCAACAGCAATGGCTGAATAAAGTATTTCAGAAAGCTTTCCAACAAACTCATACATTTATCCCCTCTTTTGGCGTTTAACCTAATTATAACAAATTAACAACGCAAAGGAAAAAATTAGAGAAAAAAGAAAGGGCGAAGATAAGCGGCATGATATTTTGCCAAATACAGTGCCGTGCATCACCTTCTCAATCAGCATGCAAGCTTTCAGTCAAATTTACCGACACGTGTCGCTTTAGGCTATTTCCACCATAAGACGATTGTAACGCATATTTAAAAGCCGGATGATTTGCAATCAGTTGCAAATCATCCGGTTTTTTAATTGAGGCATATCTTTTTACAAAACTATTCAAATCCGTCAAAACGCATTTGCTTTCGGCAAACTGTTAAGCAGCGTAAGCACCGTGTTCGGCTCTGAATTTGCCTGCGCAAGCATCGCTGCTGCCACTTGAGACATCAGATTTGCCTTGGTAAAATTCATCATTTCTTCAGCAATATCACAATCTTCAATTCTTGACTGAGCATCAGAGAGATTGATTGCGCTGTTTTCAAGATAATTAATCGTATGCTGCAGCGCATTTTGCGTTGCGCCAAGCCCGGCACGCTGAAGCGAAACGGTGCTGATTGCTTTGTCGACTTGATTCATGACGATCGTCGCATAATTTTGTCCTTCACGATTAAGATCTTGACCCACCTTTTCAAAGGCAGCTTTCTTTGCGGCAACTTCTTGTTCCAAAGCAGAAGTATTTTGTCCTTTGGCCTTGGCCAAAGCCAGACTGTTGGCTGCCGCATTATATGCATCTTTTGCATCGTTATATTTTTTAATGGTCTCCTGGCTGCCGCAAAGTCCCATTTCGACATCGACTGTTTGACCATTAGCATCGGTTACGCTGAGCTTGCCGTTCGTTGTTTTGAAAATTGCATCAAAGCGCATGTCGCTGAGTTCGACATCCATCGTTTGTCCGGCATTTGCACCAACTTGCAAAGTAATCTTATTCCTTGATCCGTCAAGCAAATTGATCGTATTGAATTGGCTGCTGTTGCCGATTCGATCGATTTCCTGACGCAAAGCCTGAAATTCTTTATCAATTGCGGCACGATCTTCATAAGTCAGCGTCCCGTTAGCGGCTTGAACTGCCAAATCGCGCATTCTTCCCAAAATACTGTGCGTTTCGTTTAAAGCACCTTCTGCCGTCTGAATCAGCGAAATTCCGTCTTGCGCATTTCTTTTGGCAACCTTTAGTCCGCTGACTTGAACTCCCATCTTCACTGCGATACATGCCCCGGCTGGATCATCCGCAAATGAATTGATTCTTTTTCCGGACGAAATTCTCAAAAGCGACTTGCTTTTGGCCGCGTTCCAGGTCGCATAGTTCGAATATGCTCGCATCGCATCAACGTTCGTATTAATTCGCATGCTTAGACCCTCCTTTTTTCCATTCGCTTTTAAATATCGGGTCTATACTAAATGGTGTTGATGATGATTTTTAAACACCATTTTTTGTATTCACAAAATATCTTCGCAATGCTATAA